>DASWUT010000709.1:0-4852 GCA_036401455.1 Gemmatirosa sp.
CCGCGCTCGCCTGATAGCCGTTCGGATTCGCCTGTGGCGTCCACATGTACCGCTCGGTGTAGATCGAATCGTAGAAGCGCCAGTCGACGACCGGCGCGACGGCGATGCCGGCCTTGAACACCGCCCCGCCGCGCGCGAGCGTGAGCGCGGTCATGTAGCCGCCGTAACTCCAGCCCCACAGCCCGATCCGCGTCGGTTCGGCCCATGTCTGCCGAGCGATCCAGCGCGCGGCGTCGATCTGGTCCTGCGACTCCTGCACGCCGAGCCGTCCCTGGGTGCCCTTGCGGAAGGCCCGCCCGCGCCACGCCGCGCCGCGGTTGTCGACGACGACGACGATGTAGCCCTGCTGCGCGAGCAGCTGGTGCCACATCAGCCGCGACCCGCTCCAGGCGTCGCTCACCTGCGGCGCGGCGGGGCCGCCGTACACGTGCATGAGCACGGGGTGCCGCGCCGCGCTGTCGAAGTGCGCGGGCACGATGCGGTACGCGTCGAGCAGTGTGCCGTCGGGCATCGGCAGGCGGAAGAACTGCGGCGCCGCGATGCCCAGCGCAGCGAGTCGTGCGGCGACGGCGGCGTTGTCCTCGAGCACCCGCGCCGGGCGCAGCGCGGCCGCGGCGTCCCCCCCGACCGCGACCGTCAGCAGCGAGGCGACCGGCGGCCGGGCCGCCGTGCTGTACGTGTCGATCGCGTACGCGTTTCCGGGCGCGATCTCGACGGAGTGCGTACCGTCGGCCGCGGTCAGGCGGACGCACGCGGGCGCGGCGTTCGTCGCCGGCGCGAGCGCACACCGGTAGAGGTTGCGCTGCGTGGGCGTCGGCGCGGCCGCGCTCACGTAGGCCAGGCCACGCGCGGAGTCGACCCCGGCGATCTCGAGATAGTCCGCGCCGTCGGGCGTCACCTGCCGGACAGCGCGACCACTCCGATCGTAGAGGTGAAAGCCGCGCCACCCGGTCCGGTCACTGCGCAGCAGAAACCGACGCCCGCCGTCGATCCACGTTACCGGGCTTCCCTCGACGTCGACGTAGGCGGAGTCTTCGTCGCTGACGACCCCGCGCACCCCCCCCGTCGTTGCACTGGCGAGCAGCACGTCGAGGCGGTTCTGCCGCCGCGGCATGCGAAGCACCGCGATCGAGTCCGCGTCGAGCCACTCCATCTGGGCGACGTACTGCCCGGTGTCCGGGCCGACGGCGAGCCAGCGCGTCGGACCGCCGCCGGCCGCGGCGACGACGCCGACCTTCACGCGCGAGTTCGGCGCACCCGCCTTGGGATAGCGCAGCACGCTCACCGTCGGGTACTGCCCGTCGGTCGCGTCGACGATCGGATACGCAGGCACGGCGCTCTGGTCGAATCGCCAGTACGCGATCCGCCGCGAATCGGGGCTCCAACGGAACGCGTCGCGCAGGCCCAACTCCTCCTCGTACACCCAATCGGTCGTGCCATTGATGACGTCGTCCGACCCATCGTAGGTGAGGCGCGTCGCGCGGCCGGTGGCGAGCTCGGTGACCCACAGGTTGTTGCCACGCACGTAGGCCACCGACCGCGAATCGGGAGAGAACTTGGCGAACATCTGCAGATCGGCATCGACCGCCCCGCTCGCCAGTCCGCGTCCGATGAAGCTCGGCGCGCCGGCCGGCACGCCAGCGGTGCGCTGGCCTAACGCCTGCCCGCCCACCGTATCCGGACGTCCCGCGACGGTGATCCGTACCCGCACGCCCGAGCTCGCGGCGGCGCCCGCCGCACTTGGCGCGTTGGCTGCCGCGGCACCGGGTTTCCCGGGCGTGGTGACCGTCGCGATCGGCGTCAGGTGGTGCGTGGCGAAGTCAACGACGTGGAACGTGCCGCGCGTGTTGGTGCGCCACACCCGCACCGAGTTGTGGAAGAGGAGCGCCTTCTGCTCGTCGGGCGACAGCTGCAGATCCTCGATGAGGATCGCGCGCCCGGCGTCGTCGCGCAGCGCGCTCGCCGGCACGAGCACGGTCGCGGCGCCCGTGGCCGCGTCGACACGCACGATGTCGGTCCCACCTCCGGCCGCTGGCCGCACCTCGACGTACGCGCGGCCGCCGCGCATCCACTGCAGCTCCGGCGCTCCGCCGACCGAGAATTCCCCGCGTCCGAAGATCCGCTCGACCGTTAGGCGCGTCGGATCCGGCGCGGTCGCAGCCGACGGTGTCTGAGCAGCCGCCGTGCTCGCGAGCACGACGACGCCGGCGAGCGCGGTCGCGAGGCGCCCGGCGATCCTCGGACGACGCGCAGTGGGATGGTAGGGGGACGACGACGCGCAGGACGACGAGGACGCGGCCCGGGAAGGCGCGGCGGGCTGGAGCATGACGAGTTGGACGGGGTAGGTCGACGGGCCGCACACGTCGGCCGTGGGAGCCAACCTACATTCGCGCGGCGTGCGGTGGTGAGCGCGTGGCGAGCGCGTGGCGAGCGCGTGGTCAGCGCGCGACACGCGTCGGCAGCCTGGTCAGCGAACCACGAGGATCCCGACCGCTCCGCCGAACTCGTCGCGCACCGCGGTGAGTCCGTCCGGCACCTCCCACTCGCGGTCGTCCACCCGGACGTTGACGCGGTGGACGCCACGTCCGATCACGACCGTCGTCGCCCATTCGTCTGCCGTGCTCGTTCGCGCGAGCGGGACGGGCGCCCAGTCGGTGAAGTCGGCCATCAGCTCGACGTGTTTCGCCCCGGCGACGCGTAAGTGGAGTTCGCGGCTACCGTCCGCGTTGTCGCGCACCTGGAAGCGCTCGATCGCGACCCGCCCGCGGGCCGCGCGCTCGAGTCGGCGCAGCTCGTACGGCTCGGTGAGTTCGGCGCGGAGCGCGGGGTCGCTCACCGGCGGGCGCCGCGTCACGAGCCGCAACCCTGCCGATGCGTAGCGGCCGCCTGGCAGCCCCTGAACCGCATCGAACGGGAACATGCCCGCCCCCGTCACGAACGCGACGCGCCGCCCGAGCCAGACGGTGAGCCACGCCTCCGCCCATGCCTGCAGGCCGGGTACGGAGTCGCTCGGGTGCGCGCGGTAGCCGGTCGTGACGGAGAGTTCGCCGTGCGTTCCCTCCCACCGCACGGCCCCGGTGACGTCGGTGTAGTTCCACGGTCCAACCCGCGTCGGCAGCACGGTGAGTGTGTACTGCACGCCGTCGTCGCGCGCCCAGAGGCCGCCGTCGAGCTGCGCGACCGAGCGGGGGAGTCCGGAATTCTGCGACACGAATCCGCCGCCGGCGCCGACCCACGCGCCGATCCCGGTGCCGACGAAGTGCAGGCGGCCGACGCCGTAGACGTTGGTCGCCGCGAGCGACGACAGGTAGCGCGTGTTCGAGAACGTGCCGTACGCTTCCGCGCGCATGTTCAGGAACTCCGGCGAGAGCAACGAGCCCGCGACCCCGCTCTGCAGGCTCGTGTGCCCGCTCTCGAACTGCGACAGCGACGCGTTCGCGACGACCATCGTCCGCGCGGTCTCCCAGCGTACGCTCGGTGTGACGCTCGCGACCCGCGACGTTTCGTAATCGTCGTAGCTGACCTGCGATGCGCCGGCATCGAGGCCGAGGCTCACGGTCTGCCCGATCTGCTGCCCGATCGCGCTCACGGTGTGCATCTGCGCGGGGATCGGACGCGCGGAGACCGCAGCGACGGCCAGGAGCGCCGCCGACGCTGTCGCGTGGGTGAGCAGACGGGTGATGGGCCAGGCGGCCGGGTGCGCAACGCGCATCCCGCCAAGTTAGCGGGGCGATCGATACGGCGTATACCGCGCCGTACCGATCGCCCCACCGGGCCGCACCGCAACCGGGACCGCGGAGCGATTCCGCTCCGCGGACACCCGCTGCCGCTGCGTCAGGGCCTGGGCTTGTGCGGAACCGGCCGCGGGCCGTCGGGCACGTTGAGCGACGCGTACGGCCCGTCGCCCAACCGCAGCATGGTGGCGACGCCCGGTGGGGCGCCGACGCCGATGTCACGTTCGACATCGCGGCGGAAGGCGACGAGCTGCTCGTCCGCAGCGCCCTTGCTGGTGAGGGCGAGCACCGAGCGCGTCGCGTTGTCGGCGGGGACGCCGCTCGCGATGAGGTCGGTGAGGACGGAGAGCGCGATCACGAGCGGCTGCCCGGGGCGGTCCTGGCGCAAGCGGCGGAGCGCGTCGGGATCGACGCCGGCGCGCAGGGCCGACGCACCCGCGGTGAGCTCTTCGGCGGGCGACTGGCCGCCGAGCGACTGCCGCGCGGTCGCGAGGTCGACGGCGAGGCCACGTACTGCGCGCACGATCGCCTCGGACGGGGCGCGCTTGCTCGCCCCCTCGAGCGCCTTGTCGACGAGCGGACCGGACGGCACGCCGCTGGCGCGCACCGAGTCGATGACGCGCTCGACGGCCACGCGCGTGCGCGGATCGAGTCGCGAGTCCAGGCGCGCGCGGAGCCACGCGGGCGTCTCGGCGGGGGGCTGCGTCGCCGCGATCGTCTGGGCCGTCGTCGCACCGAACGGCGCGGCCGACATCGCGACGGCGAATGCGACCGCCGCACATGACGTGCGCATCACGTGTCCCCTCCCCCGACCGTGACAGCCGAGTTGGGGCTGCCGAAGTCATCGGCGCCGATCGCGCGCGGGCGGGCCGGATCGGCGACCCAGCGCTGGCCGTCGACGAGGAACGAGTAGGCGTAGCGGCCAGCGGTGAGTGGGACGTCGATTGTCCAGACGCCCTGCGTGCCGCCCTGCGAGGCGACCCGGCGGAGCGGCGTCGCGCCGTGATCCCACTCGTTGAAGTCGCCGACGAGCGACACCTCGCGCGCGCCGGGCGCGACGAGCATGAACCGCGTGATGTAGACCGTGTCGCGGGCGCGCGTCGCCGCCCGGGCGGGCG
>DASWUT010000710.1:0-1984 GCA_036401455.1 Gemmatirosa sp.
TCGCCCGTTCGCGTGCTGGCCGACATCGCGCGCACGCTGCCGGCTGGCGCCGCGATCGTCGACGTGCAGCTGGACGGTGCCGAGGGACGGCTGGTTGCGGTGGCGCCGCACGCCGCCACGGTCGTCGCGGCGCTTGCGCGCGTCCCAACCCTCGACGACGTCGAAGTCGTCGGGCCCGTGACGCGCGACGAGGCGCCGCCCACATCCGCTGCCATCTCGACGATGTCGGCGCCGATGCCCGCGCCGATGCCCGCGACGATGCCCGCGCCGATGCCCGCGCCGATGCCCGCAGCGCCGGGCGACGCGGCGGCCGGCTCGCCGGCGACGGAGCGGGTGGCCGTCCGGTTCCGCGTGCTCGCCCCCCGGTCGGGACCGGACGCACGGTCCACGGGCGCGCCGATGCCGGCCGCGCCGCCGGGCCGCGCAGTGGCGTCCGTTAGGCCTGCCGCAGCCCGTAGCTGAACTCGACGCCATCACACGATGCGTTCTGCTTCCTCACCGCCGCTCTCGTCGGCCGACCGCCGCACCCTCGTGCTCGGCGTGGGCGTCGTGAGCTGCATTCTGGTCGCAGGGCGTGCCGTCCCGGCGTGGCGCACGTGGGTGGACGTCGCGCGCGCGCAGGCTACAGAGCTGCAGGGGGAGCAGGTGCAGGCCGCCGCGGCCGTGCGCGCGTACCCGGCGGTCCGCGACAGTGCGCGCGCGCGGGTCGAGCGCGCGCGGGTCGCGACAGAGGCAATGCTCCATGCCCCGTCGTCGGCCGCCGCGGGCGCGATGCTGGCCGAACGTGCTACCGGCGCCGCAATGTCGGCCGACGTTCGGCTTGGGTCGCTGACCCTCGACGCGGTAGACGTCCGGGGGTGTCGGACGTCGTCGCGGGCGTCCCACGGCGATCAATCACGGTCCCGCAGCACGGCCTGGGTCGTCCCGTGTGTCTGGCGCGTCCGCGTGCGGACCGAGGTCACGGGGGATGCACACGGGTTCGCGGTGTTCCTCACCCTGCTTGAGCGCGGGCTCGTCCACATTGCCGTGCCGCAGCTCGCGCTCGCGCAGGCCGACCCTGCGGCGCCACCAACGCGGCCCGAGACACTCCGGGGCACGATCACGCTTGAGACGCTCGCCATCGCGGATGCGCCCGATCGCGATCCGGCCGGCGGACCACGACGGGCGGCGGCGTCGATCCCAAAGGCAACACCGCCAGACACTCCCTGACCACCTGGACGCCCCTCGGCTGTCCCCCCTCTGCTGCATCCTCCTTCCGCCGTTCCCCCACCGTGGTCCCCTCTCGCGCTCCCCTGCGTGCGACCCGCGTCGCCGAGCTGGCCCTTTGGGGCGTCGGCGTGCTCGGTGCAGCGACGGCCGCCGTCGCGGGGACGGTGCGGTCGGCGCCGGTCGCCGCTCCTGCTGTCGCCGACGTCCTGCGGCCGCTCGCCGAGGCGTACCGCGACCGCGGCGACGACGTGCTCGCGGCCGCGACCGTCCTCGCTGACAGCGATCCATTCCGCGTGACGCACCGCCCGGCGTCGGTCGCCTTCGACGCACCGGTTCCCGCGGCTGGTCCCCCGGGCGGGTTCGTCCCCGCGCCGCCGATCACCGTCCCCCGCTCCCGCCTCGCGTTGCTCGGCATCGTCGGCGGGGGTGGGCGGTGGGCGGCCGTCCTGGCCGGCGTCGCGGGACACGATGGGGGCGCGCTCGTACGCGCTGGCGACACGCTCGGCGCGCTGCGCGTCCGCCGAGTGACGGCCGACTCGCTGGTCGTGCAGGAGGCCCTGGTGGGGCGCGACACGGTGTGGCGCCTCACGCTCGGCAATGCGCTGCCCGGCGCGGCCGGCGGCGGAGGCCTACGCCCATGACGCGCGCGCGGACGCTCCGAG
This sequence comes from Gemmatirosa sp., assembly GCA_036401455.1. Taxonomy (GTDB): domain Bacteria; phylum Gemmatimonadota; class Gemmatimonadetes; order Gemmatimonadales; family Gemmatimonadaceae; genus BPUI01. The sequence goes on from DASWUT010000710.1 coordinate 1,872, forward strand.
GCGCGCGCACCGCTGCTGCGGCCGCCGTGGCCCTGCTCGGCCGCAGCATCGCCGCACAGCACCCCGCGGCGCTCGCGCCGGGCGTGGTCGAGGCCGGCGACGGTGTCAGCGTG
>DASWUT010000711.1:0-16847 GCA_036401455.1 Gemmatirosa sp.
GATCGCGCACGACTTCAACAACCTCCTCACCGGCATCCTCGGCGCCTGCGACCTCGCCCTCGCCGACCTTCCGCACGACTCCCCGGTGCGCGACGACATGGCGATGATTCGCGACTCGGCTCGTCGTGCCGCCGCGCTCACCGGCCAGATCCTCAGCTTCAGCCGCGGGCACGTCACACAGTTCACCCTGCTGTCGCTCGCCGACGTCGTCGCCGAGCTCGAGCCGATGCTCGCCCGCGTGATCGGCGAGGACGTGCGGCTCGAGACGCGCACGTACGGCACGGCGATCACCGGACGCGTGCTCGCCGATCGCGGCCAGATCGAGCAGGTCGTGATGAACCTCGTCCTCAACGCGCGCGACGCGATGCCCTCGGGCGGCACGCTCGGCGTCGCCGTGTCGGACGTCGACGTCCACGCCCCGGACCCCGAGCACTGCGGCGTCGCCACCGGACCGTGGGTGCGCCTCGCCGTGAGCGATACCGGCGTGGGGATGGACGCCGCCACGCAGGCGCGGATCTTCGAACCGTTCTTCACGACCAAGGCCCGCGGCAAGGGCACGGGGCTCGGACTCGCCACCGTCTACGGCATCGTGACGCAGGCCGGTGGCGTCGTGCGCGTGACGAGCGTGCCCGGCGAGGGCAGCACGTTCGCGCTCTACCTGCCGCGCGTCGCTGCCGCGACGGGACGACAGGGCAGCACACCCGCGCACGGCGTCTTCGTGGGAGCGCCGCCCCGCGATGCCCACGACGCGCCCGCGACGGTGCTCCTCGTCGAGGACGAACGCACCGTGCGGACGATCGCTCGCGAGGCGCTCATGCGGAACGGCTACCGCGTGCTCGTCGCGGAGGAGGGGATGCAGGCGCTCGCCGTCGCGCGCACGCACCGCGGCCCGATCGACCTGCTCCTCACCGACGTCGTCATGCCCGGGATGAGCGGCCGCGAGCTCGCCGAGGCGCTGACGCAGGAACGTCCCGCCACCCGCGTGCTGTTCACCTCCGGCTACACCGAGGACGAGGTGCTGCACCGTGGGGTGTCCGCCGACACCGTGGCGTTCCTCCCCAAGCCCTTCACCCCCGCGGTGCTCGTCCAGCGTGTCGGCGTCGTGCTCGGAGCACAGCCCGCCGAGGTCTGATCGTCGTCCCGCGCCACGCCCGCCGCGCGCGCGCGTCACCCCCGCGCGCGTCACCCACGCGAAAACGGGGGTCCATCGTTGCGGCACACGGAGTCGTCCCGGGTCCGCACCCCCGCGCCGTACGCGGGTAGCAGTCAGTAGCTTCCGATCTCGCCTTCTTCGCCCCTCCCGCGAGCCGCCGTCGATGCGATTCCACACGTACACGAAGTACAGCCCCGAGATTGCCGACGCGGTCGACCTGCAGTCGCTCCTCGAGAAGCTCGCCAGCTTCCTGCTCGACTCGGGGTTCGCCGGCGGCGCGCAATCCCACCCATTCTGGGGCGAGACCGGCGACGACGCCGACCGCTCGCTCGACGGGCTGAAGCAGGCCATCCTCGACGCCCTGCTCGAGAGCGGTCAGTTCACCCCCGAGATGCTCGAAGCGCTGCGCGGCGACGGCGACGAGGACGCGAACGCCAAGCTCGCCGAGTTGCTCGACCAGCTCGTCCAGCGACTGGTCAGCGAAGGGTTCCTGAAAACGGACGGCCCCGCTCCGCAGATGCCCGGCGCCCAGCAGCCCGTGACGGGCAAGGGATCCGTCGGCCACGCGGCGAGCAAGGACGTCCAGTTCAACCTCACCGACAAGGGCATCGATTTCCTCGGCTACAAGACGCTCCGTCACCTGTTAGGCAGCCTCGGCAAGAGCAGCGTCGGCAGTCACGACACGCCCTACCTGTCGACGGGCATCGAGAGCGACGGCTTCAGCAAGCCATACGAGTTCGGCGATGTGATGAACCTCGACATCAACGAGACGCTCAGGAACTCGCTCGCCCGCACGGGCCGAATCGAAGTGCCGATGGACCTCGACTACCCGGACCTGATGGTCCGCCAGGCCGAGTACCGCTCGAGTTGCGCGACGGTGCTGATGCTCGACACGTCGCACTCGATGATCCTCTACGGCGAGGACCGCTTCACCCCGGCCAAGAAGGTCGCCCTCGCGCTGGCGCACCTCATCCGCACGCAGTTCCCGGGCGACACGGTGCGTGTGGTTCTGTTCCACGATTCGGCCGAGGAGATCCCGATCTCGCAGCTCGCCCACGCGCAGGTCGGCCCGTACCACACGAACACGGCCGAGGGGTTGAAGCTCGCCCGGCGCATTCTGCAGGCGCAGAAGAAGGACATGCGCCAGATCGTGATGATCACCGACGGCAAGCCGAGCGCGCTCACGCTGCCCAATGGGATGATCTACAAGAACCCGATGGGTTTGGACGCGGGCGTGCTGGCCGAGACGCTGAAGGAGGTCGCCGACTGCCGGCGCGCGGGGATCATGATCAACACGTTCATGCTCGCGCGCGACCGGTCGCTCGTGGAGTTCGTGAAGCGGGTGAGCGAGATCGCGCGCGGCAAGGCGTACTTCACGAGCACGATGACGCTCGGGCAGTTCGTGCTGATGGACTTCCTGCGGCGGAAGACGAAGACCGTGCAGTGACTCCTGACAGTCCCGAGCGCGCCCGACAATCGCGATCGCGGCACAGCCTGACAGCTTCCGTTGCACGGCGCGTCACGACATGGCTCGCCGCCACGCTCGGGATCGCCCTCGCCTGTAGTGTCGCCGCCATCGTGCTCCTGATCGGCCTCGGTCACGAATCACGTCTCCATGCGGTCGGCGCGACGGCCCTTGGCGAAACCTTGCGACTCGCGAGACCCCAGGGCTTGGACTCCTGGGCGCCGATGCTCCGAGCGTACAACCATCGGCGCGCACAGCCCGGCCACGACCTCTACGACGTCTTCTTTACCGAGCACACGAAGTTCCAGTATCCCCCGACCGCGCTCCTCCCGATCGATGCGCTCCCTGCATCGCTCACGTCGATCGGTCCTCCCCTGCAGTCAGGACTCACCTCCGCGCTGACGTGGGCATCGAGGGCGGCAGTCGTCGCGACTGCGCTGCTGACCTGGATGCTGTTGGAGATTCGGCTGCGTGCCGCCGACACGGCCGACCTGCAGCCCGTGGACCACGACGCGGCCGACGTCACCCCGCATGCGTTAGGGATCAAGGGGGGGGCATCGATGCGCCTCGTGCTCGTGGGCGCACTCGCGCTCACGTATTACCCCTTGCTCAAGGGGTACGCGCTCGGTCAGGTGCAGGTCATGCTCGACATGGGCGTCGCAGGCGCGCTCGTGCTTTTTTCTCTCGGGTGCGAGCGCAGTGCGGGGGCGGTGCTCGCCGCGTGCGCACTGGTCAAACCGCAGTACGCCATCGTGTTGCTCTGGGGCGTGCTGCGTCGTCGTGGGCGCTTCACGGCCGTCTGCGCCACCGTGCTGGCGGTCGGGGTCGGGCTTGCAGTCCTTCGCTTTGGATTCGAGGCGCAGATCAGCTATGTCTCCGTGCTGCGCGAGCTGTCGCGACACGGAGAGGCATATTGGCCTAACCAGAGTGCCAACGGACTGGTCAATCGATGGTTCAACACCGCCGATGCACGGACCTTCGACGAGCACGGATTCCCGCCGTACCAGACGGCCGTCTACGCCGTCACACTCGTCAGCTCAGCCCTGTTCCTCGGGGCGGCGCTCCTCGGCGATCTTCCGGCACGATTCCGTCCGCAGCCCAGGATGTCCCACGACCCGCAGCGTGTCGAGCACGCGACGGAGCATGCGGGATTTACGGACCTGCTCGTAGTGCTCGCGGCGGCCACGATCGCGTCGCCGATCGCGTGGGAGCATCACTACGGGGTGTTCCTCCCCCTGATAATCGGCGTGCTGCCCAGTCTGGCCGCCGACCGCCCACTCGGCCGCATGACGCTCCCGTTCGCGTCGCTCAGCTATCTGGCCATCGCATGCGTCGTCGCGCGGCCAGAGTGGCTTTTCGTCACGCGTCTGCGTGGGCTCGCCGCATCCCACCTGTTCGCCGGAGCAGTCGGCACATTCGTCCTCCTGCTCGCTGAACGCACGCTCCTGCGAGCGACCGCACGTTTGGGTAAGTCCGTCGGCGTCACTCGGCGTGACACGCGAGTCCAGCCGCTCGGCGTGAGCACGAGTGCGATCGTCACGAGGAGACCGTGACGATTTGCTCCGTGACGTAAGATACGACGTACGCGGCTCACACGGGCATGCGCGACGAAACAGGTCAGGGCACGCGAAGCGAGAGCGGCTCTTCGACCACGCGGAACACCGCGAACGCGACCAGCGTAGCCGCGGCGAAGACGCCCGGAAAGAGCAGCACGTAGGCACCAGCGCCGAGCGGGTCGGTGAACCGTGCGATCGGCCGCACGGCGCACACCGCGGCCAACGCGTTGATCGTGAGCCCGTGTGTCAGGTAGAACGAGTAGCTCACGACGCCTAGCCGCCGGACTGGCTCGCGAGACAGAACCGTCGCCATCTCGGGCGCGACGATGAGCCGCAGTAGAAACAGCGGGATCGCCGTCGCGAGCAGGAAGAACGAGACGACTCCCGGCCCGACGAATGGGATGTGGACCGGTGGCGTTAATACGTGCGCGGCGATCAGCGGTTGCGCGACGAGTGCGAGCGCGAACGTCACCCCGGTGAGCCACAGCGGGACTCGTGCAACCGCCGCGCGCACCCCGTCGGACCGCGTCGCCTCGACGAGCAGGATGCCGGGGACGAACAGGATGAAGCTGCGGACCAATCCCTGCGCGTTCGCACCACTGACCACCCATGCCGCCGTCAGCGCCGTCCAGAGCAGGACCCGCGGCGCCGGCCGCCAGTCTCGAAGTCGCAGCCCGGCCACGACTGCCAGTACCAGGACGTAGAAGCACACCTCGAAGCTGAGCGACCACGACACGGTCATGATCGGACGCACCGGGAACACGCCGGGCAGCAGCAGCGCGTTCGCGACGATGTACCGGATCGTCCCGTCGTGCGCGGGAAGCTTGCTCCGGTCGGGCACGAGCAGGCTGAGAACCAGGTACACGCCGAGCACGACGAGGAACGTCGGATAGATGCGGCGCGCACGGCGATGCAGGTAGCGTCCCACCCGTACGGGGCGGGCGAGCAGCGATCCATAGATCAGGAAGCCGCTGAGCACGAAGAACACGGTCACGCCGTGGAACCCCAGCTCCGCCGCATACTGGCCAAGGCGGTACAGCGCCGTCCGGTCGCGAAGCAGGTACCCGAACGCGGCCTGGTAGTGGACCAGGAAGACGAGGCTCGCGGCCAGCGCACGGACGCCGACGAGCGTCCGGATCGCGTGCGCGTCGGTTGGCACCGCGAAGAACTGCCGCAACCAGCGCAGCACCGGCGCAGGTGTCACGAGGCCAGCACTGGGCACGCGCAGGCCCGAAACGCCGCCCGGGTGCGAGACGCCGGACGCCACGATTTCGGCGCGGCCGACACGATCGGACGCGCGATTACGGTGCGCCAGCTTCACGCTCGTCGAAGTGGGGAGACCCGCGCAGATACGACACGTGTATGCTTCGACCCCTTGGGCGTGCTCGCGTGTGACGAGACGCGTCTGGCCGCGATCCCATACTCCCTATCCCGTCCCGGGCTCGGGAACCCGGGTCGTCGACCAGAATACCGATATGGAACCTACCCTCTCCAGCGGTATCGAGTACGATCGTCACAAACGCGACGACGTTCTCGAACCGGGACGGCGCTGCATCGTTTCGAGAACGAGACGCGGGGTGATTCTTCGACGTCTCGGCAGACCTGGGAATCCTCGGACGCGACGGACACGCCCGTTCGACGGCCGAGCGGCGCTAGATTCCGGTGCGCTCGGCTCGCATCTCGGAGCGTCGCTCGGCAACTCATGAAGCAAACCGGATGAAGCAAACCGGACAGAATTCCCGATGAGGACGGTGCTCATCTGCCACGCGGAATCGCGGATCGATCGTATCGGGCTGGCCCGGTGGCTCGCATCATGGTCCGATCTCGCTGGCATCGTCGAGCTGCGCGAGACCGGCGAGCGGAAACGGCGCCGCTTTATGCGCGAGTTCGAACGCGTCGGAGCCGCGCGTTTTATCGACGTCCTCGCCTTCCGTCTGTACTACAAGGCGCGGCTCGCGAAGCCGGACGCGCGATGGGAGCAGCGCACGCTCGAGGACCTCGCGACCCGGTTCCCCGACACCCGGGATCGCCCCGCCCCTCGCGTCCTGACGACACCCAGCCCAAACACGCCAGAAGCGGAGGCGTTCATCCGCGAACTCGCCCCGGACGTGATGGTCGCACGCTGCAAGACGCTGCTCGCGCAGCGAGTCTTCAGCATTCCTCGCGTGGGGACGTTCGTCATGCACCCCGGCGTGTGCCCCGAGTACCGCAACGCGCATGGCGGCTTTTGGGCGCTCGCCAACGACGACCTCGACAAGGTCGGTGTGACGCTGCTCAAAATAGACAAGGGCGTCGACACGGGGCCCGTGTACGGGTACTACACGTACCCGTACGACGAGGTACGCGAGTCTCCGCTGGTGATTCAGCAACGGTGTCTGTTCGAGAACCTCGACGCCGTCAGAAACACACTTGTTGATATCGCCGCCGGCGTCGCCAGGCCCATCGACACACGTGGGCGCCCGTCGGGCGAATGGGGGCAGCCGTGGATCACGCGCTACCTGCGTTGGAAGCGCCAGGCGCGGGCGCGGCGTGCCGAGCGCGCCACCGCGCGCCCGACGAGCGCGGCGCTCCCCGGGACGGAATGAGCGTCACGGCGCGCCGCCTCGTCACGCTGCTCTACCACGACGTCGTTGGCCCAGAAGGATACGCGTCGAGCGGCTTTCCGGGCGGCGACGCGGCTATCTACAAGCTGCATCGTGAAGAATTTGTCGCGCACCTCGACGCGGTTGGTGCGGTCACACCGCCGATAGCCGAACGCGACGTGGCGGCCCTGCTCGCGCCAACGTCGGCCGCTGCGTCCACGATCTTCACCTTCGACGACGGCGGAATCGGCGCGCACACCCATGCCGCGCCGTTGCTCGAAGCGCGTCGGTGGCGCGGACACTTCTTCATCACGACCGACTGGATCGCCCGTCCCGGCTTCATGACCGCGACGCATCTCCGCGACCTGCACGCGCGCGGTCATCTGATCGGTTCGCATTCGTGCGCGCACCCGCCACGCATGTCGAGTCTCCCGTGGCCCCGAATTGCGGCCGAGTGGCGCGATAGCGTTCGGCGGCTCGAAGACATCCTCGGAGCGCCCGTGCGCTCGGCATCAGTACCGGCCGGGTTCTACGCACCTGTCGTCGCCCACGCCGCCGAGGAAGCCGGACTTTGCGTGCTCTTCACCTCCGAACCGACCGACCGGGCGCGGATGGTCGGCGGTGTCACCGTGCTCGGACGGTTCTCGATCCAGCGGGGCGACGCCGCCACGCGTGCCGCCGCCTTCGCCGCGGGACGGCGCATCCCGCGCCTGACCCAGGCGGCGGCGTGGAACGGGAAAAAGGTGGTGAAAGCGGTCGGCGGCGAATTGTGGCTTGCCGCGCGCCGGCGCTTGCTACAGAACCGATAGCCCGTTCGCCGAGCCCGTCGTTCTCACCGACCAAGCTGGGCGAGCGCACGATGCCCGGGACGACGCGCGTATGATTCGTCGGCGGAACCGATCGACACGCGTCAACGCGCCGCTGCGACGCAGGCCAGCGCGAGGAGTGCGAAGACGAACGTGCGTCGATCGCGCGCCGCGAAGACGATCGGATCGTCGTGCATCTTGCCACGCAACGTCACGAGCCACACGCTCGAGATCCAGTACAGTTCCATGGCGACTATCGGCCAGAGCCACACCGGTGTCGCGAAGCGGCTGGCGACGATGTCGCTCTGCAGGTAGAGCGCAAGCACGAGTGCGGAGACGAGACCGCATCCGATGCCGAGTGTGTGGAGGAAGTCCGCGTCGGACGTGAGATACCCGCGCCTGCGGATCGACGTCGCGCCCTTCTGTACGTGCAGGTGGAGCTCGGCCACGCGCTTGACCGTTCCCAAACTGAGGAAGAGAAACACCGAGAACGCCATGAGCCACAGCGAGACGGGATGCCCGGTGGCCACCCCGCCGCCGATCAGGCGGAGCGTGTACAGCGCTGCCAAACAAAAGATGTCGACGAGCGGCAACTCTTTCAGTCGGAACGAATACGCCAGCGACACCGCCGCGTACGTTGCGATGACGACGGTCTCACGCGCCCACATGACGAGCGGAAGCGCGCTCACCGCGAACGTCGCGAGGATGACAGGCGCAGCGGAGAGCGAGAGTCGTCCACTCGCGAACGGCCGGGCGCGCTTGCGTGCGTGCGCTCGGTCCGCTTCGAGATCGACGAGATCGTTGATGACGTAGATGCACGAGGCGACGAGGCTGAACGCCAGGAACGTGGCGAACGCCCGGAGCCAGGCATCGGCGTCGCGATACGCGCCGGCCGTCAACATCGGCACGAAAACGAGCAAGTTCTTGAGCCACTGGTGCGGACGTACGGCCTTCGCAGCCGCCGCAAACGTTCCCGTCCGCCGCGGAAATGACCGCTCGACCACGACGGCCTTCCGCACGGCGCGCTCCACCGCGGGCTGCACCGCGACCAGCACGGCCCCTCCCGCGCGCCGCCAAACCGCAATGTCCGCCCGGTGGTCGCCGGCGTAGACGAAGCCGCCGTCGCCGAACCGCGCACTGAGTGCGGCACCCTTGGCCGCTCCCTTCATATTCTCGCCGCCACGCGTCGAGACGACGTCGTCAAACAGGCCGAGATGTTCACTCACGTCGTGCGCGATGCGCTCGTGTGCCGCCGTCGCGAGTACGATACGGCGACCGCGTGCGCGCTCGCTCCGCAGCCAGTCGACCAGCTCCCGATTGTAGGGGAGCAGGGCTGCGTCGGGTCGGACGCGCGCGGCGAGATAACTCTTGATCGCGTACCGCCCCTTCGCGAACGCCAGCGGCAGTCCCGCGACCGTCCTCCAGCTCCGCAGCGCCGCCACCAGCGACTCGAGTAACGTGTCCGTCGCGACGAGTGTACCGTCGAGGTCGACGCAGAGCGGAAGGTCGTGAACGTGCCCTCCCGCGAGGCTCGTTGCGCATGGACGAGCGCCGGCCGAGTCCGAATCGGTCGCGGGGTGCATCGCTGTTGACCCGGACGGAACGTCTACCAAAGTTCCCGCGCTCTGAACGCGGCGAGTCTCCGGCCCGCATCGGCTTCGACCGTGGTATCACGCGCCAGGCGTGCCGCGGCCACGAGACCGACGAGGACATTCCGGTCGGTTCCCAGCTCACGCTCGACTCCCTCCAACTGCCGTTCCGCGCCGCGCGCGTCACCCGCATCCGCGAGGCGCCCCGCCGCGACGACGGCGTGTTTGCGCCGGACGGCACGCACGAGCGACGTCTTGTCGGTGAGGAGTTCCTGTACCGTGAGCCGACCATCCCGCGGAATCAGGTCGAGCCGGAACTGCGCGGCAAAGGCTAGCGTGAACACGGCACACGCCGCCGTAGCCGCCACGAGCATCGCCCGAACGCCGCGCCGCGCTGACCAGAGAAGCGTCGCGACCCCGAACGCGAGGAGCGGAACGAGCGACGTCAGCGACCGCTGGCCGAACGAATCCGTACCCGACCAATTCGTCGGCATCGCACCCATGAGCAGCACCTCCAGCGCGACGACGACCAGCCACGGGGTGAACGTGACTGCATCACGCCTCGCACCGACGACGAGACCGGTCACACCCAACAGCGCGATCGGGGTCCAGACGAACCACCCGTGCTGGCTCGAAAACAGCACGTGCGCGACGAACTGCGGCGGGAACTTGAGAAAGCCGTTGCCCTGCGGAATCGTGAGGAACTTCCCGTAAATCGCCTTCCACTCGAGCAGCTGCGGAACCCAGCACACCGCCGCCGCCGCGCCGTACGTCAGCCGTGACCGGAGCCACGCCGTGCGGCGGTCGCCGCTCGTCCAGACTCGCGCATGGCCGAGGTCGTACAGCAACGGCGCACCGAGGAAAAAAATGTCCTGCCACCGGCTGATCGACAGCAGTCCGCCGACGATACCGAGGACTGCCCACCGCCGCACGGTCGTACTGTCGCGAGCACGCGCCCAGCATGCGACAAACGCCGAGGCAAGCATGAAAGTCGCCGAATGCGCCATTCCAGAGTAGGCGTAATAGGCGACTGGCGTTCCGACCAACATCGTGCACACGACCCAGGCGCCTTGCCACACGCGCTCCCCTTCCGACGCATTCGGCGCGACGCGCATCCCGATCCGCAGCAGGAAGTCGAACAGGCACAACAAGCCCGTGCCCACGAACACCACGTTGGCGAGCGAATACGCCGTCAGCGCAGACGCAGCGTACCCATCGGCGGGTCGGCCGGCGCGGCCATCGATCCACGTCCCGATCCCGAGAAACGGCGTCGCAAGCAGCGAGTAACCGATCGCGTAGGGGCTCCCGGGCCGACCCGTCGCGGGCTGGATGCGCGTCCACACGTTGTCGACCGGGCGCACACGCTGGAGTTCGTTCGACAGGTCGAAATCGTGGTCGAACAGCATCGAGTGCGCGACGCCGAAATACGCGACCGCATCCATCCCTTCGACCCGCGCGAGACGCCGCCCGCCGGGCCGCACGGCGTCGAGCGCGAAAAACCCGAGCACCAGGGCCACCGCGACGCTCGCGATCAACGTCCACCCCTGCAACGCCACGCCACCGCGTCGGCGGCGGACGCTCGCTGGCCCACCAGTCGCGGGTCCAATCGGTGGGGTCACGCGCGCGGACGCTTCGCGCCGTCCAACGGAGTCGTGCGCGCTGGCCGTCGCTCGACCTGTGGGCAGTGTGGGTAGCATCGGCCGACGAACCGGAACTCCTGGAAGAGCAATCGTGAAGAACGACCGATTGTCAGCGAGCGCGCGACGGGGAATCGCCGGACTGCCGACGGGTCACCACCGGCGTCCGCCCGGAAGCTCGGGACCAGGCCAGCCCGCCTTGCCCGCGGCCCGGGGAGTGTGGCAACCTCCACGGTAGCGCGCCGATGATCAACCGTCGGCGCGCGCCGGGGGTAGCGTAACCACACATCCCGACTTTTGCGAGACTGTCACGGTATGACGTCCAGCAGCCTGGTCCGCCACCCCACGCGACGCGACCGTCGGCCGGCGACGTGCGCGGTCGATGGCGCCCGCACCCGTGCCTTCGGCCGAAGGGTCCGCGCGTGGTTCCGCCGGTCGGCGCGCGACCTGCCCTGGCGCCACACGCGCGACCCGTACCGGGTCCTCGTCTCCGAGTTGATGCTTCAGCAAACCCAGGTCGCGCGCGTGGTCGACTACTACGCGCGCTTTCTTGACCGCTTCCCCACCTTGGCGCATGTGGCCGAGGCGCCGGTCGAGCAGGTGACGGCCGCTTGGTCGGGACTCGGCTACTATGCACGCGCGCGTAACCTGCACGCACTCGCGCGGTGCGTTACGGAGGCCACAGGATCGGGAACGATCCCCGCCGATCCCACCGCGCTTCGGACGCTGCCGGGGATCGGGGCCTACACTGCGGGAGCGGTGGCCAGCTTCGCATACGAACGCCGGGCCGCACTCGTCGACACAAACGTCGCGCGCGTCCTGGCACGCGTGTTCGCACCCGATCTCGACCCCAAGCGCCCGCGCGATCTCGCCCGACTGTGGCGCATTGCGGAAGCCGTCTTGCCCCGTACTGGGCGAGCAGCGTGGACGCACAATCAGGCATTGATGGAACTCGGCGCGACAGTCTGCATGGCGCGACATCGCCGTTGCGGCGCCTGCCCGGTGCGCCCGCAATGCGCGACCCACGCGGCGCACGGTTGTCCACGAGGTGGCGTCGACTGATATGCATGCCGCCGCCGCGGCGGCCCCGCGGTCAACGGCAGAGCTTGATCGAGCCGAACGACCACAGCGTCGCGTCCCGTCCCGTGGCTGCAGCCAACGTCCCGTCTTCTGCCACGGCCGTGCAAATTGCACGCTGCTCACGCGCCTCGGCGGTGGCCGCGATGGTACGATCGGTTACGAGGCGCGCCTCCGCGCCAAACTTCACGCGTGAACACGGCGCACCGCGCGATCCGCCTGCCGACCCACGTCACCGAAAGCCCGTTGCACACCGCGCCGTCTGCCGCGGTCGAACGTCGTGTCATTTCACCACTCGATGCGCACGCTCCGCATACATTCGAACATCGAACGGTTCGGGACTACCCGCATACCGAACGTCACGGTGGATCACCGGCCGCTCGCACCTGACGAGAGCTTCTCCTCGGCGCTGCGGAATTTCCGGGCCGCCCGCACCAGTGACGCCGTCGTCATCAACACGGACGTATCGCGGCTGCTCCGATGGTGCGCGATCTCGCTCGTGCTGCCGCGACGGTTCCGGCTGGTCTCACTCGACATCGTCCTCGGTCGTCCGCGCACGCTGTCGCAGCGGATCGCCGCGAGAGTGAAGAAATGGCTTCTCGGCCGCGTCGACCTGTTCCTCGTGTATCAGCACGATCTGGCCGGGTACGATCAATTTTACGGCGTTTCCCCGTCGCGCTCGCGTGTAATTCCGTTCAAGGTGAACGTCTGGGAGCGACTCGCGCGCGACCCGCTGCCGACGAGCGATAACGGTCACCTCCTCTTCGTCGGGCGAACGTACCGCGACGTTCCGACGTTTCTCACAGCCGTCAGGGAGTCGGGCGTGCCGTGCATGATGGTCCGGCACTCACGCGAGATGGCGGCAGCTCACGGCACCGGCGATGTCGACGCCGGACAGCGGCCGCCCAACCTTCGCGAGGTCGTGCACGACGGCGATCACGCCAGCTGGCTCAACCTGATCGCGGAAAGCCGAGGCATCGTCCTGCCAATCCAGCCCGACGTGATCTGCTGCGCCGGCATCAGCACCATGCTCGACGCGATGGCACTCGGCAAGCCGGTCGTCATGACCGAATGCCCTGCAACCGAGGGCTTCGTCACCACGGACGATCTGGCCCTCGTTCCTCCCGCGGACGCGGACGCCCTCGCGACCGCGCTCCGACGTGTGAGCGAGAACGAATCGTACCGCGACGCCCTCGCGGCACGCGGACGCGCACTTGCGGCGCGCGTCCAGGGTGAGGATCGTCTGTACCGGGACGTCCTGACGGAGTTGACGAGATAGCGCCGGCGCGCGCCTACACCACCTGCCCGGGCTGCCGCGCTTCGACGTACTCGATCAGCCGCCCCGACCGGCGGAGGACGAACGCGATCCGGCGTCCGAACGCAGCCGCCGGCACCGGCGGGCACTGCACCCGCGCGCCGCACGCGCGCTCGCGCTCGAGCACCGCCTCGAGCGTACCGTCGTCCGACTCCAGTTCGTAGCACGCATGATCAAGCCCGCCCCCGCGCGCGATACGTCCCGCGAGCGGCGACGCCTCGATGCTTTCGAGCGGCGTGATCGTTTCGACGACGTCGCCTGTTACGGCGTCGCGAAAGAACTGGACGACCACGCGCTGGATCGGGTCAGCGACGGGCGGCGTCAGGACCTCGACGGCTTCATTCGTGAAGCGTCGTTGCAGCGTCGCGAGGTCCCGGCCGACGTAGCCAAGATGGTGGAGGCGCACGGACTACCGAGCGGATTGCGACGTCAGGCGGCGCCGACGCGCCGCGGTGTCCGCACGTCGACCGCGTGCGGGACCGCCGGCGCGAGCCGGTCGACGTCGGCCCGCGGGATACGCACGTCACCGCGGGCCGGCATGGAGGCGCCTAACGTATCGAGGAATTCGGCGACCGGCCCGTTGCGCGGCGTTCGCTCCAGGTCGAGCACCACCGCGTCCGTCCCCGACGCGTCCAACAGTGCCCGTAACATCCCGAATTCGATGCGTCGCGCGAACGCGCGGCAGCTCAGGACCCACGCATCGAGCCGCACCTCGTCGCCAGAAACGACACCCGCCGCGACCGCGATCTTCCCGAGCGGCCCGAACTTGTCACGGTAAGTCGCCGTCGCGACGAACGCCCCCGGTCGCTCGACGGCCGCGCGCCACTCGGCCGTCGTGTACCGGCGTCCATTCAGGTTGAACTGGTTCGTCTTGTTCACCAGTTCGAACGCCCGCTCGTCCGAGGCGTCGTCGACGAGGACGACCTCGATCTCGCCGCGGAGGCCCGCAAGAAAGACATCCGGGTCGGTCGCACTCCGGCCCAACGCTTCGCGCACCGCGCCGGCGTTCCGGATGCTATCCGCCCGTATCCGGTCCTCGTCGCCCGTGCCCTCGCGTCCGAACAACTCCGCGAGCCGCTCCAAAAGCGCGAGTACCTCCGCCGGCGCGTCGGACCGAAACCGGAGGCAGACGATGTCAGGGTATGCCGCCGCGACTTCCTCCAGCTCCAGCGGGCTGTCGTCCACGAAGACGACGCTGTCCGCGCCGACGTTCCACGTCTCCAGCACCGCACGTATCGCGGCCGATTTCGGACCCCAGCTCGCGTGCACGGGGTACATGCGGTCGGACGAGAGCACGAGATCCTCGCGGCCTAACGCCTCGGCAACGAGCGACGGATCGTTCTTCGACGCGACCGCGAGCAAGACACCGCACTCGGCGAGGTTGGCCAGCATCTGCTGGTACATCGTGTGGACGTGCGCGCCGTGCTCGAACCCCCACTGCACACCCGCTACGCCGACTTCGCCGAGCAGGCCGCGCCAGAGCGTGTCGTCAAGATCCGTGACCAATCCCTTCATCGGCGCGGGCGGGACCAGGCCCACCGCGAGCGCGTCGGCGAGTGCGTCCGCGTGCTCGCGCCGATAGGGGAATCCCGTGCGAAGCTCCTCCGCCACGTCACGGCGCTCGGCCGCCGGAGAGCGCCGCGCGAGCGCGCCGGCATCGATGACCCGCACGCGCGCGACCGCGGCAAGTCGCGCGACCCACGCGGCCAGCAACGCTTCGAGCTGCGCCCGCAGCGCACCCATCGACCCCACCGGGTCGAGAAAGTACGGCGGCAACGCCAGCGTTGGCCCGGACACGGCCACCCGCGTGTTCGCCGCGGCCGCCTCGATGGCCGCGGCGACGCGGTCGAGCATCGCAACCGTTGACGCGAGCACGTCCGCACGAGCGTCGGCCGTCGCGAGGGCGCCATGTCCTCGCAGCCCGAGCCGCGGATCGATGTCGGCCCACTCGACGACAACAGCGATTCCGTCCGGCCGCTCGGCCGCTGCTCGCTCGATGTTCCCCGTCAGGTCGCCGAAACGCCCCGACGCGATCGCGACGTTGTGCGTCGGCACGCGACGACGCAGGTGCGCATGCACGAACGACTCGAGCGCGAGCGGAGTGAACCCGCACGCAAGTGCGTACTGACGCGTACCGAGCGCGGGGTCCGCCGGCGCGTTGATGATGCGGTAGGCCTCCAGTAGCTTCACGGCGCTCCCGGTCTCGGGGTTTCCTTTGCAGGAGGTACGGTGTCGCAACACATCTTGGATCGCGTCAAGGACGTCATGTCACTGACGTTCAACGCTCCCTCTAATTCGATCGCCGATACGGCTACTCAGGCGGACATCCCGTCCTGGGACTCGGTCGGACACGCGAACCTTATCCTTGGCCTCGAAGAGGAGTTCGGTGGCGAGCTCCCCGAAGACGTGATGCCAACGCTCCGCTCGGTGCCGGCGATCGTGGCGTACTACGAATCCGCTGGCGGTTGAGGTCTAGACGGCGACCGCTACCGAACCCGCGGCCGCCACGCCGGCCGGATCTGCCGGCGCAGGTCCGGCCGCCACTGTCCCCACCGACCCCATCCGGCGCCCGGCCGGCGCGAGCACCAGGCTGTTGGGCGGCACCGAGTTCATCACGATCGCGCGGGTTCCGATCACCGAGTTCTCCCCGATCGTCACACCCGGGAAAATCACCGCACCGGTCCCGATCCACACGTTGCGCTCGATCACGACGGGCTTCACGGTTTCAATCGGTGCAGGCTCCCCGGCTTCGCGCGCGATCGGGTCCGACGGATGTCCGCTCGCGTCGAAGATCGTGACCGCGGACGCCATCTGGCAGTACTCGCCGATCGTGATCGCGCGGCCGACAACGAACGCGCAGTTGTGCCCGATGTTGGAATGACTGCCGATGCGAAGCGTCGGCTCATCGCTGTACCGACTCGCGAAGATGATCGAGATCTTGCCGTGGATCGCGAGATCGTCGCCGATCTCGATCCGGCCGGCCCCCTGGATCCATTGGATAAATGGTCCGGTCCGCACCCGCCGCCCCACGCGCGTGCAGGCAGCTTTGAAAAGCGGCTCGCACACGAACACGCGGTACACGAAGTAGTAGACCTGTCGGACCGCGAGAAACACCCACAACAGTGGGCGGACGACGACGGCCGGAGCGGGGAGCGAGAAGTCGAGGACGAACCGGCGCGCCGCGCGCGCCGCGCGCCCGAACGGCGTGTCCGCCATCGCCATGCGGCGGAGGAGTAGCGAAGCCATAGCAGGAGTATGACGCGAACCGGCAGGCGACCGCAACACTCGGCGCGGCCGCCCAACGAACCGGCAGCCTCACTTCCGAATCGAATCCTTCCGCGCCGCCGGAAACTTCTCCGTCAACCGCGTCTCGTACGTCCGCTCCGCCGGCCCCACGTAGATCTGCCGCGGCCGCGCGATCTTCTGCTCCTTGTCGAGCAGCATCTCCTCCCACTGCGCCAGCCAGCCCGCCGCCCGCGCCACGGCGAACAACACCGTGAAGTACGACGTCGGGAACGCCATCGAACGGTAGATCAGCCCCGTGTAGAAGTCCACGTTCGGATAGAGCTTCCGCGATACGAAGTAATCATCGCTCAGCGCCACCCGCTCCAGCTCCAGCGCGATCTCCAGGTCCTTGTCCATCCCGACCTGCGCGAACACCTCGTCG
>DASWUT010000712.1:0-4670 GCA_036401455.1 Gemmatirosa sp.
GTGGCGCGGGCCGGCGCCCTCGCGTCGCGTACCGGCGCGGCCACGGCGGCCGATTGGTACCGCGCCAACTACGGGAGCGCCGTCGCCGAGGAGGTCGCGATCCCACTCGTCGAGGCGTGGTCCGGCGTACCGGCAACGGACCTCGCGCCGTCAGTGATCGCTCCGCAACTGGCGCGCGGCACCGCGCACGTCGCACGACTGAAGTTCGCCTCGCGCGTGCTCGGACGCGCGGTCGCCAACGGGTACTCGCGCGAGATGCCCGAGAGCCCACACGTCTGGCACGTCTACCCCACGGGCGGGGTGAGCCTGCTGTGCGACGAGATCGCGCGCGCGATCCCCGACGCGGTACACCTCGAGTCACCCGTCGAAGCGATCTACGTCGAGGGCGGGCGGGCCGCGGGCGTTCGGGTCGCCGGACGCGACGTCGAGGCGCGCGCGGTCGTCAGCACCGCCCCAGTGCACGCGCTCGCCAAGCTCGTGCGCGGCACCGACGCGTTCGCACACCTGGCGCGCTTCCGGTACCGGCCGATGACGTTCGTCAACCTGCGCCTCGAGGGGCAGCGGCTACTCCCCGACGTGGTGACGTGGACGCCCGAGCCGCAATTCCCCTTCTTCCGGCTCACCGAGGCACCGGCGTCGATGCCATGGCTCGCGCCACCGGGCATGACGATGGTCACCGCGGACATCGGCTGTGAGGTCGGCGACGCGACCTGGACGGCGTCCGACGACGCCCTCGGCGAACGGTGCATCGAGGCACTGTGCGCCATCGTGCCCGACGCGCGCCTGCGATACCGCGGCTGCCGCGTGCTCCGAACGCCGATCGCCTACCCCGTGTTCTTGCGCGAGTACGAGGCAGCCCGCCGCGCGCACGAGCGCGACGCGGCCGTGCCCGGCCTCGCCAACGTCGGGCGGAACGCGGAGTTCGCCCACATCCTCATGGAAGACATCTACTGGCGAACGCGCGCCAAGATGCACGACCTCGCCGGATCGTTCGGTTCGGCAGGACACCGCGACTCGAGGCCCACGACATGACGAGCACCGCACAGGTCCCGGAGCACGATCAGGCCATCGCGCGCGAGCGGGAGTACTGGACTGCGCACGACGAGTTCGACTGGATGACCGATGGCAGCAAGGTCGAGCTGGTCACCGCGCTCGAACCGGCGCGCGGCGACGTGCTCGAGTTGTGCATCGGCTCGGGGCTGGTGAGCGACCACGTCCCGCCGACCTATCGAACGTACACGGGGCTCGATATTTCACAGCCCCTGCTCGACGCTGCGCAGCGCAAGGTGCCGAACGCCACGATGGTGCAGGGCGACGCGGAGCAGCCGCCGTTTCCCGACGCCAGCTTCGACACGGTGCTCGTCTTCGCCGGGCTGCACCACCTGCCCGATTACCGGCGCTCGATCACGAACGCGTTCCGCGTGCTTCGCCCCGGCGGCGAGTTCGCGTGCTTCGAGCCGAACAAGCGCGCGTGGTATCGCACGCCGATCTGGCTGCTCCGTGACGTCATCGGGATCTACACGGACGACGAAGTCTTCCTCGACCCGCGACAGGTCGCTGCGGCGATGCGCGACGCGGGCTTCTCGGATCTGCGCACGCGCTACATGACGCCGCGTCTCAAACGGTCGTTCCTGACGGCGCCCAACCGCGTGCTCGCCCGGTGCATGTACGCCGCGGCGGCGCTCGGGCGCGCAGCACATACGCAATCGTTCTTCCTGCTGAGCGGGCGAAAGCCGCCGCGCGAGGGTCGGGGCACGATGTGAGCACGAGGCCGGACGGCGGCGATCCGACGCTGCCGATCGCCGTGGTGGGCGG
The DNA here is from genome assembly GCA_036401455.1 of Gemmatirosa sp. Lineage (GTDB taxonomy): Bacteria > Gemmatimonadota > Gemmatimonadetes > Gemmatimonadales > Gemmatimonadaceae > BPUI01. The sequence continues at coordinate 1,816 of DASWUT010000712.1, forward strand.
CGGCATCGCGGGCGTCACCGCGGCGGCGTACCTGCGGCGGCGAGGAATCTCCTGCGTGCTGTACGAGCGCGCGCCACAGCTCGCCGGGCTCGCGCAGAGCCACTGCGATGCAGATGGGTTCACGTCGGACGTCGGCGCACACTTCGTGACCAACCGACTCGCGGCGGCGATCGGCATCGGCGCGCACTGTCGCACGGTCCGCTACTACGGCGAGAGCGTCTGGCTCAACGGGCGCGCGTACGCGTACCCGTTCGGCCTGCTCCGAAACGTGCGCTTCGCGGCGAGTGGCGTGATCGCGCGGTTAGGCGCGCGCACGGCCGCGCCGCCGCACTCTGCCGCCGACATCTTTCGCGCGGCGTACGGACGCTCGCTCGCGGACGCGGTCGCGATCCCGCTGCTCGAGGCCTGGTCCGGCGTTCCGGCCTCCGAGCTGGCGCCGGTCGCCGCCGAGAAGCTGCAACATGGCGTCGCGCGGACGGCGGCACTCAAGGTCGCGGGCCTCGTCATGCGTCGAGCCGTCACGATCGGCTTCAGCCATGAAATGCCGGAGAACGCGCACGTATGGCACGTGTATCCCGAGGGCGGGGTGAGTCGCCTCGTGGAGCACCTCGCGAACGAGGTGCGAGACGCCGTCCAGTACGACTCGCCGGTCGACGCGGTGATCGTCCGCGACGCCCGCGTCTGCGCCGTGCGCGTCAGAGGACGTGAGCTCGCGGTCCGTGCGGTGGTGAGCACCGCCCCGGTTCACGCGCTCGCCGGCCTCGTGACTGGGACCGATGCCTTGGCCTACCTCGCGCGGTTCCGGTACCGCCCGATGATCTTCGTCAGCCTGCGGTTGGACGGTCGCAACCTGATCTCCGACACCGTGATGTGGACGCCAGAGCGGACGTTCCCCTTCTTTCGCGTCACGGATACGACGCGCTCGATGCCCTGGCTCGCGCCGGCCGGAAAGAGCATGCTGACCGTGGACGTCGGGTGCGAGGTCGGAGACGCGACCTGGCGCATGCCGGAGCCGGATCTCGTGGCGCGCTGCCTCGACGCACTCGAGATGCTCGTTCCGGGGGTCCGCGCGCGAGATCTTGGCAGCGCGCGCGTGGTCCGCACGGCCATCGCCTACCCCGTGCTCCTCAACGCGTACGAGGCGGACCGTCAGCGGTTCGTGCGGTCGCCCGGGGTCGCAGGGCTCTCGAGCGTCGGCCGCAACGGCGAGTTCGCGCACATCCTCATGGAGGACGTCTACTGGCGCACGCTCGGCGCGATCCGACGCCTCGTGGACGGGTTGGACACCGGTCACGCTGAGGCGCCGACCAGCACCCCAGCGTAGCGGCGGCTGCATGGCGCCAGCCGCATGGCGCCAGCCGCATGGCGCCAACCGCGTGGCGCCAGCCGCGTGGCGGCGACGGCGGCCGGAACACCCCGTGGGTGCGGCGCAGCAGTAGCGCTTCGACCCAGACGCACGCACGTTTCGACGTCCGCGCCACCCGCGGTTCCGTCTGCCCCCGCGCCTCCGCCGATGCCGTCCCACGTTCTCGACCACATCTCGCTCGGCAAGATCGTCCAGATTCGCGAGCGCCTGCTCACCGCCCAGGCCGCTGGCCGGACGGTGTACCGCTTCGAGTCGGGCGACCCGAGCTTCGCGCCCGCGCCGCACGTCGTCGCCGCGCTCGGTGACGCCGCGGCGCGCGGGCAGACGCACTACCCGCCTAACAACGGCATCCCCGCGCTCCGGGCCGCGATCCGCCGCAAGCTCGCCCAGACCAACGGGATCGAGCTGCCGGATGACGACGGGATCTTCGTCACGAACGGATCGATGCACGGGCTGTTCGTCACCTTTGCGGCCCTGCTCGACCCGGCCGACGAGGTGATCCTCCCCGACCCGATGTGGACCGAAGTCGCCGAGAACGTGCGCCTCGCCGGCGGCGTCGCGGCGGGGATCCCGCTCAGCGCGGCGGATGGGTACGTGTACGACCCGGACGCGATCGCGCGCCGCATCACGCTCCGCACGAAGGCCATCTTCGTGAACACGCCGCACAATCCGACCGGCGCGGTCGCCGACCGCGAGCGGTTGCTCGCCATCCTCCGCCTCGCCGACGAGCGCGGGCTCTGGATCGTGAGCGACGAGGCGTACGAGGACGTGATCTACGCGCCCAACGTGCACCATTCGCTGCTCGCGCTCGCGCAGCGGCACGTGCCGGGCGTCGCCGACCGCGTCGTGAGCCTCTGGTCGTTCTCCAAGAGCCACGCGATGAGCGGGCTCCGCGTGGGCTACACGGTCACGACGAATGCCGAGCTGCGCGACCGCTTTCCCAAGGTTCTCCGCTGCTCGATCAACGGCGTGAACAGCATCGCGCAGTGGGGCGCGACGGCCGCGCTCGAGGGGCCGCGCGATTACGTCGCGATGATGCGCGCCGAGTATGCGGAGCGACGCGACGTGATGCTCGCCGCGTTAGGCGGGGTCGAGGGCGTACGGCCGTTCGTGCCGCGCGGCGGCTTCTATCTCTGGTGCGAGCTGGAGCCGTCGCTCTACGGCCGGCTCGGCGTGCGCGACGCCGACGAGCTGTCGGCCCGCCTGGCCGTGGCCGGCGTGGGAAGCGCGCCGGGCGACGCCTTCGGCGAGAGCTGCAAGGACGCGATCCGGTTCGCCTACAGCTGCGCGACCGACATGGTGCGGGCCGGAGCGCCCGTGCTGCGCGCGCTGCTCACCGGCGAGCGCCCGCTCGCCGGAATGCCGGGCGCCGCCACGCCGGCCATCGCCGCGGAGCAGAGCGCGGCGACGCGCACGCCGACGCCGGTCGCGTGAGCACGCCCGGTGGTGGCACGCCCGGTGGTGGCACGCCCGGTGGTGGCGCCCTCGG
>DASWUT010000713.1:0-1750 GCA_036401455.1 Gemmatirosa sp.
AGGGATCGCCTCGCTCCTGAGCGCGGCGCGCTTCGCGCGCGAGGTCCGGATCACGGCCCGTCTGCGGCACCCGCATCTGCTCCCGGTGCTCGATTCGGGAGAGGCGGACGGCGTGCCGTTCTACACGATGCCCTACGTCGAGGGCGAGTCGCTGGCCGCACGGCTCGCGCGGGACGGTCCGCTGCCGGTGATGGACGCGCTCTGCATCGCGAGCGAGGTGGCCGACGCGCTCGCCTACGCGCACGCGCGGGGCTACATGCACCGCGACCTGAAGCCGGGCAACATCCTGCTGAGCGGATACGGCACGGCGGCGCCGACCGGAACGAGACCGACGGCGGACGGCGCGGCGGCGACGACGGGCGCGCGGACGGGGCGGCATGCCCTGCTCACGGATTTCGGGATCGCGCGCGCGATCGACGCCGGGGTGGAGGATCTGGCCGCGAGCACCCGCGGGCTGACGGGCGAGCGGCTGAGCGAGTCGGGGACGGTCCTCGGGACGGTGCACTACATGAGTCCGGAGCAGGCCGTCGGCGACCGCCTGGACGGCCGGAGCGACCTCTACGGGCTCGGCTGCGTGCTGTACGAGATGCTGACCGGCGCGCCGCCGTTCACTGCGCCGACGGCCCGCGCGGTGATTGCCCGGCACGTGGTCGATTCCCCGCCGAGCGTGCGGACGGTGCGCCCGGCGGTGAGCGAGGCGCTGCAGGCGATCGTTTCGACCGCGCTCGCGAAGAGTCCCGCGGACCGCTACGCCGACGCGGGCGCGATGCAGGCGGCGCTCGACGCGGAGCGGCTCGCGGAGGCGACGGGGGTGCGCACGGTTGGAGCGCCGATGGGCGGGGCGCACGCGGTGGCCGCAGGGCGTCCGTCCGGCACGCGGGGGGTGCGGACGCTCGTCGGCGCGACGCTCGCGGCGGGGGCGATCGCTGCCAGCGCGTTCGGCGTGCGCGCGTGGCGGGTGGGGCACGGCGGGCCCGCACTCGACGCAGACCGGGTGCTCGTCTTCCCGCTGCTCAGCACCGTCGACGTGGCGGGCGGCGGCGCGGGGTCGCCGACGCTCGGTGAGGACGTGGCGACGGTGGTCGGCGGGGTGCTCGACGGAGCGGGGGGGCGGCTGCACGGGGTGGACGGCTGGCGCCTGCTGCCGGCCGCACGCCGGGCCGACGTACGCACGCTCGGCGCGGACGAGGCGGGGGCGATCGCCCGCGACCAGCGCGCCCGCTACTACGTGACGGGGCGGATCGTGCGCCGCGGGGCGGATTCGGCGCAGGTGACGCTGGAGCTGCAGGACGCGGACGGCGACTCGACGGTCGCACGCGGGCAGGCCGTGGGCCCGGCCGCCGCAGCGTGGCGCGTCGCATTACGCGCCGTGAACGGTGTGCTCCCCCGGTTGCTGAACGCCGCGACGTCGGTCGGCGCGCCCGGGGGTACAGGAGACGGCGCGCTCGCGGGCGAGTGGGACGACCGCGACCCGGGCGCGGTGGCGAGCTACCTCGCCGGGGAGGCCGCGTTCCGCCGCCTGCGTCCGGCCGAAGCGCTCGCGCACTACCGGGACGCGGTGCGGCGTGATTCGGGGTTCGCGCTGGCCGCGCTGCGGGGTGCGCAGGCGGCGTCGTGGGATCTCCGCGCGGCGGAGGCGACCGCGCTCGTCGACGTCGCGCTCCGACACCCGCTGCCGACGCGGTATGCGCATTTCGCGCGCGGCTACCGGGCGTATGTGGACGGCGCCGCCGACTCGGCGGCCGCGGAG
>DASWUT010000714.1:0-1808 GCA_036401455.1 Gemmatirosa sp.
GATGCCGTGCCCGACGACGTCGTATCGGGCGACGCTCCCGACCTGCCCGCGAACGTCCCGCCGGACGCGGCGTCGGACGTGTCCGCGGATGCGTCCTCGGATGCTCCGGCCAAGCGGCGCCGGCGTCGCGGCGGGGCGCGGCGGCGCGGACGGGGTCCCGACCGCGACACCGTGAGCGATTCCGGGGTACCACCCAACGACGACACCGACGCCGATCCCGCGACGTGGCACGGCGCGCCTTCCGACCAGCCTTCGTCATGACCACGTTCACCCACCGGCGCGTCGCGTCCGCGCTCGGCGCGTCCGCCCTCGGCGCGATCACCGCCGTCGCCGGCGCGCCGGCCGCGGGGGTCGCCCGCACCGTCCAACAGCATCCGCAGGCGCCGGCCGATTCGACGGTTCGCGCCATGACCGCCGTTCCGTGGGGCGTTGGCGAACGACTCGCCTACGACGTGAGGTTCGGCATCCTGCGCGCGGGTAGCGCGACGCTCGAAGTGCCCGAGATCGTCGACGTGCGCGGCATACCGGCGTACCACGCAGTGTTCCACATCACCGGCGGAACGTTCTTCTACCACGTCAACGATACGTACGAGAGCTGGATGGACACGACGACGCTCTCGTCGCTGCGCTTCTACCAGACTCAGCTCGAGGGCGGCAAGTCGCGCAACAAGCGGTACGAGATCTTCCCCGAGCGGCAGACGTATCAGGACGGTACGAAGCCCGAGGAGCGATCGAGCGCCGACCCGCTCGACGATGGCTCGTTTCTCTACGCGGTGCGGACGTTGCCGCTGCACACCGGCGATGTCTACGAGTTCAACCGCTACTACAAGCCGGACCGCAACCCGGTGCGCATCCGGGTCGTGCGGCGCGAGGAAGTGCGCGTCCCGGCCGGCACGTTCAACGCCGTCGTCGTCCAGCCGACGATCAAGACGAAGGGCATCTTCTCCGAGGGCGGCCGCGCCGAGGTCTGGCTGTCCGACGACGACCAGCGGCTCATCCTCAAGGTGCACTCGTCGCTGTCGTTCGGCTCACTCACGATGCAGCTGACGAACCGGCGAGCCGGTCAGAAGCCGGCCTGAGATCCGCGCGGCGCCGATCGCCGCGCGCTTCTTTGCCCCGCCACCCCAGCTCGGAACGCGTCCCGCTCGGAACGCGTCCGGCTCAGAACGCGTCGTTGAACCGCGCGCGAACGCGCCGCGCGGTCTCGGGGCTCAGAATCCGCAGGATCAGGTAGAGCACGAGGCCGACGAGCACGAGCCGGATCGCGAGGCCGACGAGCCAGAGAAAGAGGCCGACGACGGTACCGAGCAGGCCGCCCGCGATGCCGAAGACGAGCTTGAGCGCGACGACGCCGATGATGGCGCTGAGGCCGAGGGCGAGGACGTTGCGGAACATGGGCGGCACGACTGTGGGTTGAGAGCGGGACTGGCCGCCCCTACGCCGCCCGCAGCGCGCGGGTTTCGACCGGGCCCTCGGCGGCCTAGGTTCCCCCGACATGGCCGACACGCTGTATCAGATCATGGGGCGCCGCCGCGTCGCGCCCCTGCCGGAGCGCAAGCCGAGCTGGCTCAAGGTGAAGGCGCCCGGCGGCCCCAACTACCTGCGGCTCAAGCAGCTCATGCGGCAGCTCGACCTCCACACCGTGTGCGAGGAGGCGCGCTGCCCCAACGTCGGCGAGTGCTGGGAGCACGGCACCGCGACGTTCATGATCCTGGGCGACGTCTGCACCCGCAACTGCGCGTACTGCGCGGTCGCGCACGGCCGTCCGCCCCGCTTCGACCCCGCCGAGCCCGAGCGCGTGGCGGTGG
>DASWUT010000715.1:0-3409 GCA_036401455.1 Gemmatirosa sp.
TTGCAGGAGAACGACTTCTGTGAAAGCAATACGCGGCGGCCCGCATCCGCCGCGGTGTGTCCACCACCCCGCGTTGGTTACTGAGGTCTTTTCTGCTTTCGAGAAGAACCACGACCACCACACCGCAGCGCGCGGTCGGTCCGGGCGCGGCTGGATCCGCGAGGCGGATGGGCGAGCGGGGCCGACACTTCCCGGGGTGCGCGCCCGGGGCGCGCATGCGCGTTGCACACGGCGTGTCGCGTGGCTTGTCGCGGTCCGGGCGCCGCTTCATACTGCCCACCCGCGGCCAGCCGCTGCCGCGTTCCTCGCCCGTCGCCTCCGCTCCTGGTGCCTTCGACTCCGCTCGCCGCCGATCAGCGTGCCCTGCTGTCCGTGGTCGGTGTCGGCGAGTTGCCGCAGCCGATCCCCTCTGGGCTGCTGACGCTGCCGATCTTCCGGGCGGCCGTCAAGCAGGGCGAGGTGGACGCGCAGGGCGTGCTGCCCGAGGCGGCGCGGCGTGCGCAGGTGGTCGTCGCCGAGCCGGCGGGGCGGTACACGTACTACGAGATCACCGGGGATCCGAAGCTCGGGCTGCCCTATGGTGGCGACGCCGACGTGCTGCTCGCGATGGCCGCGCTCGCCGACCGGGCGGACCCGGAGGGGCGGCCGTACGTACACCCTGTCACGGGCGAGTTCGTCGCGCCGAGTCTGCGGATGCTGGCGCGCGTGCTGGACCTCGACATGACGAAGGACCGGGCCGACCGGATCAAGGGCGCGCTCGACCGGCTGGCGGCGGTGCGGATCCGCGCGGCCCGGCTGCGGCAGCTGGACGAGGTGTTGGGGCGCGGCGATCCGGTGACGCTCCCCGCCGGCAACGCGCACCCGATCTTCCTGGAGCACGGGGGACGCGACCAGGCACGCCGCGACATGGCCCCACACGGGGCCGGCGACGACGGGCTTGTCTCGCCGGCGCGTGGCGGCCGCCGTCCGCGGCTGGCGCGGGTGCCGCGCGACGTCGCGGCGGCGCTCCCCGGGGGGGAATGGGTGCCCGAGGCGGAGGGCGTCGAGTTCCTCATCACGTATGCGTGGCGCACCGAGTACCATCGGACGGCCCGCGGCGAGGACTGGATCCAGAAGTTGCAGATCAACCCCGCGCTCCTCGCGCAGGGGGAGCGGGGGTGGGTCGGGTGGATCGACTGCCCGACGCACGCGCGGCTCACGCGGCCGATCGCGAAGCGGCTGTACCAGCTCACCGCGAACGCGCAGGCGCGGCAGGCGCCGCTTCGCTTCGAGCTCGGCGCGCTGCGGCAGCTGTGTGGGATCGCGGGGGGGACGAAGCACGTCCGGTCGGCCCACGTGCGCGACGACGTGCTCGCGGCGGCGCAGGAGCTGATCGCGCACGACGTGCTCGCCGGGGCGGAGGTGACGTCGGTGGCGCGCGGGCGGTACGTGTTCCACTTCGAGCCCGGCCTGCGGCTGCGGGTGGCGGGGTGGCTGCGCGGTGTGGGCACGCCGGACTTCACGGAGCAGCGGGTGTTGCGCCTGCTGCTCGCCTCGCTCGACGTCGCGCCGCGCTCGGCGGAGCAGCTCGTCGCGGAGTCGGCGGGGCAGGTGCGGCAGATGCTCGCCTACGTGTTCTACCAGCGCGAGCGCGGCCAGGCGGTGCACGCCCCGGGGCGGTACGTGGCGGATGGCGTCGCGAAGGGGTGGAGCTACGAGGGGCACGAGGACTTTCAGCGCTGGCTGCGCGAGCGGATCGCGAGCGCGCGTCCGACGCCGCGAGTGGTGGCGGACGACCGGGCCGCGGGCGAACGGCCGAGCGAGCGCCTCGGGGACTCGGCGAGCGATGGAACGGCCGCACGGGCCGGCGGGGCAGGGGAGCGCCGGGCCGGGGCGCTCGTCGAGCTCGCCGGGCCGGGCGGGGGAGGCGCCGCCGGCTCGCGACCGGGCGGCGCCGTCGGCGACGGGCGCGAGCCCGTCGAGCCACCCCCGCTCGCGCTGCCGCCGGTGTCGGCGGAGGTGGCCGGATGGTGGGAGGCCGTGCTCCGCGCGCTGCTGCCCACGTGGCACCCGCTCGTCCGCGCCTACCTCGAGCGCGCGCGTCCGGCGTGCCGCGCGGGGGTGACGTTGCTCGTCGTCGCGCACACGGACGGCGAGCGGGCGCGGCTCGCGCGGGAGATCCCGCTGCTGTCGGACGCGATCGCACAGGCGTCGGACGGGGCGGTGTGCGAGGTGCTCGTGCTGAGCCCTCCGCAGTGGCGGGCGCGGGAAGCCGATCTGCAGGCGCCCGACGGATCGGCGGACGCGCCGGCGGACGCGCCGGCGGATGCGCCGGCGGACGCGCCGCCCGACGCGCCACCGATGGCGCCGCCTTCCGCCGTGCACTAACGTCCCGGTCCCCGCGCCGGCGTCCAGGCGCCGGCGTCCAGGCGCTGGCGTCCAGGTGCTGGCGTCCCCGCGCTGCCAGCCACGCGTCGCTCGCCCCGCGTTGTGCGGCACAACGGTCCCACGATCTCGGCCCCGGCGCCAGGTCGCTTTCCTCCTGCTCCCCGCTCTCGATGGCCCGCGTTCTCGCCGTCGTCACTCAGAAAGGCGGCGTCGGCAAGACCACGACCGCCACCAACCTCGCGGCCGCCGTGGCCGGGCAGTACGCGCTGCGTACGCTCGTGCTCGACCTCGACCCGCAGTGTGACGCCACCGCGCTGCTCCTCGGCCACACGGCCCAGCCGCGCGCGTCGATCCGCGACGTGCTCTGGGAACCGCGACCGGCGGGCGAGGCGATGGTCGCGTCGCCGTTCCACCCCGACCTGCTCGTCGTCCCCGGCTCTGGCGAGCTGGCCCATGACGAGAAGCACGTCGGCCCCGCCCAGTGGGACGAGATCGCGCAGGACGCCCGCCTCACGCTCATCGGCGGGGTGCCCAAGGACGTCGACCTTGTGATCATCGACACCCCCCCCTCGCTCGGCCTCTGGCTGCACTGCGCGCTCAGCGCCGCCGACGGCTACGTACTGGTCGGCGAGCCCGGCATCCTCTCCGCACGCGGCATGGGCGCCTTCCTCGAGACCGCCGACCGCGTCGCGCAGCACATCAACCCCGACCTTCGGCGGCTCGGCGTCGTCGTCAACAACGTGCGGCCGACGGCCGAGGACGAGGGGTTCGTCTCGATGTACACAGCGCAGTTCGGCGGGGAGATCCTCGCCGTGATCCCGCAGCGCACGGCCATCAAGGAGGCGGCGCGCCTCGCGACGCCAATCGAATTCTTTGGCGGCGCGCCGCCGGACGCGCGGCGCAGCTACCGCGACATCGCCGCCCGCGTGCTCACCCAACTCGGCGTGCCGCGGCGCGCGCGCCCGGCCGTCGCCGGCCCGCGCACGGGTGGCGCCCGGCCGGCCTCGCCGGCCGCGCCGCGCGTTGTGCCGCACAACGGAGC
>DASWUT010000716.1:0-1809 GCA_036401455.1 Gemmatirosa sp.
TTCCTCGGATCAAGGCTTGAGCGGCATCACGGAAGCGGGGCACACGTCGGACGCCGGCACTCTGCGGCTTCCGCTGCAGGACCAGATCGCGCTTCGCCTCGGGCGCGTGGCGATGCGCTTCGCAGCCGCTGAGGCGATGACGCGCCACATCGCGGTGCGCGTGCTGGACGTCGCTGACGAGGACGTGGACAAGTTCGAGGCGGTCCTGGCGGAGCTGCCGTTCCGCAAGCTGCGGGCGACGCTGGTGGCTGCGGTGCGCCACCCGGACCTGGATCCGGACGTTCTCCGGTCGTTGAGGACCGCAATGAGGGAGCTGGAGGCGGTCGAGGAGCAACGCAACGTCCTCACCCATTCGGCGTGGGATCACAGCAAGCTCCCGTCCCAGATGGCCCGCGTGAAGGTGCGGGTAAGTTCGGCCGGCGAGTTCCGGGCAGACGAGGAGGTAATCGCTGACCTTGCCGCCCTCGACGCATTCGTGGACCGCGTCCACAATGCGGGCGCTGCTGTGTCGCGCTGGTACATGCACGAGTACCTTGGAGTGCAGCACCCTGAGCAACCGGGATGATCGTTGACAGCGTAGACCGGCAGGATGGTTGACACCGCGGGGCCACGGCGTCAGCCGCGGATGACACAGTCGTGCTCGTCCAGGCGGGCGAGGAGGACGGGGCCGAGGTAGATCGACCACACGCCGGCGTCGCTCTCCTCCAGGCCGATGTGGTGCTGCTTGAGCGCATTCGCGATGAAGAGCAGGCGGTCCTTGAAGCGGAACGTGCCCGCGTTGGTCACGCGCTTGACGAGAAAGTGCCCGGGGTACTCGAGCGGGGGCAGGCGCGTGAGGTACGGGCGCGGCGACGGCGCGTACTGACTTGCCGGCGTCCGGCCCCCTAACGCCGTGTGCGGACGCTCGCCGTTGTACTCCCGACGGAAGGCGTCGAAGCGCCGCTGCTGCGCGCGGCACGTGCCCTGGGGTGGGCGGCACGCCTCGGCCTTCAGCGTCTTGTGCATCCGTTCGTGCGCCCCGTTCTGCTGCGGCTGGCCCGGCAGGATGCGCTGGTGCTGAATGCCGAGACGCAGCCACCAGACGTTGAGCTGCGAGAGCCCGTGCACGCCGCAGGTCGCGAACGGCACACCATTATCGCTCCGGATCGCGCGCGGCAAGCCGAACTCGCGGAACGCGCGCTCCAGGACGCGCCGCGCCTGCTCGCCCTTGGTGGACGGCAGCCCGTGGCAGGCGAGCAGGTAGCGCGTGTGCTGGTCGGCGAGCGTCAACGGGTAGCAGTACACGGCGTCCCTCGTGCGGAACTGGCCCTTGAAGTCCACGGTCCACAGGTCGTTCGGCGCATGGGTGGTTGGCGGGACGACGCCTGGGTGCACCGGCGCGCGGCGCCGCCGCCGTGGCCGCACCAGCCCGCGGCGCGCCAGCAGATCGCCGGCCGTACTCACCGCGGGCCAGTCCACGCGCGGGTGTCGCGGCGCGAGCCAGGCGAGCAGCTTCGCCGCGCCCCACGAGGGGTGCGCCTCGCGCGCGGCGCACAGCAGCGTCGCGACGTCGTCCGCGATGCGGTGCGGGAAGTGGTGCGGGGCGTGGCTGCGCTCGCGGAGGGCGGGGCGGCCCCCGGCGTCGTAGCGGGCGAGCCACTGGTAGCCGGTCCGGCGGCTCACGCCGTAGCGGGCGCAGAGCTCGGTCATAGAATAGAGCGCGTGCTGGTGATCGGTGATGAAGCGCTCGCGCTGGTCCACGGGATCGGTCTCCTGCCAGGGCATGGCGTCCCTCCTGAGGGTCCGCCGTGCAAGTGAGCAGTGTTACCC
>DASWUT010000717.1:0-1530 GCA_036401455.1 Gemmatirosa sp.
ACAGTGTCGGCGACGACATCGAACTGTACACGGACGAAAGCCGAACGGCTGTCCTGTCACGCATCCACACGCTGCGCCAGCAGGGTGAGAAGTCCGGGGACAACGCCAACAAGGCCCTGGCCGATTACATCGCGCCCAAAGAGACCGGCCTGCCCGACTACCTCGGCCTGTTCGCCGTCACGGCGGGCATCGGCGTGGAAGAACTCTCGCGTAAATTCAAGGACGACCTGGATGACTACAACGCCATCATGGTCAGCGCCCTCGCCGACCGTCTGGCCGAGGCGTTCGCCGAGTACCTGCACAAAAAAGCCCGCGAAGCCTGCGGCTACGGGCAGAACGAGTCCCTAACGAACGATGACCTGATCAAAGAGCGCTACCGGGGCATCCGCCCCGCGCCCGGCTACCCGGCCTGCCCCGACCACACCGAGAAGCGGACGCTGTTCGATCTGCTCCAGGCCGAGAAGAGCGCCGGCATCGAGCTGACCGAGAGCATGGCCATGTGGCCGGGTGCCTCGGTCAGCGGTCTCTATTTTTCGCACCCGCAGTCTCAGTACTTCGTGGTCGGGCAGATCGGCCGCGACCAGGTCGAGGACTACGCGCGGCGGAAGGGAATCGAGCTGCGCGAGGCGGAGCGGTGGCTGGCGTCGAACCTCGCGTACACGCCGGAGCTGCCGGCGGCCCGGTGAGATGCCGCGCCGGCGCGACCGCGCCGTTTACCGCAGCGCGCCCGCGAGCGCTCCGATCACGAGCCGCTCGAGCAGCGTCAGCGCGAAGTACGCGACGATCGGCGTCACGTCGAACATCCCGAGCGGCGGGACGATCTGCCGCAGCGGGTTGACGATCCAGTCGGTGAGCACGAACGCCCACCGCACCCATTTCGAGTACGGCGACAGGCTGAACCAGCTCGAAATCACGCGCACGAAGAGCGCGAGCTGGAGCGCCGCGAACGTGAGGCTGATGAGCTCGAGGAGCAGCGGTCCCGACCCCGCGCTCGCCGCGACGAGCAGCTGTACCAGCAGCCCCTGCACGAACCCGAGCAGGTAGAGCAGCAGGAGGCCGCCGACGACCACGCCCGCGAGCGTCCACCACGGCGCGTTCGTCGGCACCCCACCGGCGCGCACGAGTCGGCGCTCCATCGGTTCGAACAGCGGGTCGACGCGCGCCCGCACGAACCGCCCCACCCCTCCGAACGGGCTCACGCGCCGCGTCCGGACCGATACGCTGAGCGCGGCGAGGCCGGCGAACACGACCGCGACGCCGAAGACGAGCTTCTGGAGCGCCGCGAGCGCGACGCCGAGGACCACGAGGAAGGCAGGCACCCGTGGAAGCTCGCCGCCGCCGGGCACGGCGGCAAGACGACGCGGGCGCGTCGCACCGACGTCCCATGGACGTCGCATCACTGCTACGGCGGCGAGCCCGCAGACAAACTGAGGCGTGTTATCTTGGCCGTGGTCGCGGTACGCGGAACAAAGGCCGCCGGCCACGGGTCGCATCCACGTGTTACGTTTGCGGTCTGTCAAGCGTTCCTTG
>DASWUT010000718.1:0-4577 GCA_036401455.1 Gemmatirosa sp.
GAACGCCGACTCGGCCTCTGGAGTGCCGTCGCGGTGCTGGTCGGCTCGACGATCGGCTCGGGCATCTTCCGGTCACCGGCGGGAATCGCGGCCAAGCTCCCCGGGCCGCTGCCGATGCTCACGGTCTGGACGGTCGGCGGCATCTTCGCGCTTTGTGGTGCCGTCACGCTGGCCGAGATCGCCGGGGCCCGACCCGAGACCGGCGGGCTCTACATCTACATCCGCGACGGCTGGGGACGCCTGCCCGCGTTCCTCTTCGGCTGGTCGGAGCTGGTGCTCATCCGCGCGGCGTCGATGGGAGCAGTGTCGCTGACCTTCGCCGAGTACTTCCTGCGCGTCGTTGGCGCGGGAACGACGTTCGGTGCCGCGCTGGCCGACCCCGCCGTGCAGGTCCGCGCGTCGCACTGGGTGGCCGCGATCGCGATCATCATCACCTCGGCGTTCAACTACCGCGGCGTCCGGCTCGGAGCCGCCGTCCAGAACCTGACGACCGTCGCCAAGTATGGCGGCCTCGTCTTCATCGTCCTGCTCGCCCTCGCCCTCGGCCTCCCACGCACCGGCGGCCACTTCACCCCCGCGGCCCCGCCGGGCAGCTTCGGCATCGGCGCGTTCGGGCTCGCCCTCGTGTCGGCGCTGTGGGCGTTCGATGGGTGGGCCGACCTCTCGTTCGTCGCCGGCGAGGTCCGCGATCCACGCCGCACCCTGCCGCGCGCGCTCGTGTTGGGGACGATCGCGGTCGTCGTGGTCTACCTGCTCGCCAACGTCGCGTACCTCGCCGTGATGCCGGTCGAAGAGATCCGCACCTCGCGGCTCGTCGCGGCCGACGTCGCCCAGCGCCTCGTCGGGCCGGCCGGCGTCGCGTTCGTCGCCGCGACCGTGATGCTCTCCACGTTCGGCACCCTCAACGGAACGCTCCTCACCGCGCCGCGCATCTTCTTCGCGCTCGCCGACGACGGGCTGTTCTTCCGCCCCGTCGCGCGCGTGCACCCGCGCTACGGCTCGCCCTACGTCGCGATCCTGCTCACCGCCGCGCTCGGCGTCATCTTCGTGCTGCTGCGCAGCTTCGAGTCGCTCGCCGACGCATTCGTAACGGCCATCCTGCCGTTCTACGCGCTCGGTGTGGCGAGCGTGTTCCGACTCCGACGCGCTGCCGCACGAGGCGAGATCGAGTACGACCCGCCGTTCCGCGTGCCCGGGTATCCCGTCGTTCCGCTGCTCTTCGTCGCGGCGACGTTCTACCTGCTGATCAACGCCCTGATCGACCCGGCCGGGCGCGTCGCGACGGCCGTCACGCTCGGCGTCGTGGTCCTCGGCATCCCCGTCTACTACGCGACCGTCGGCCGGCGCTTCCGCGCACGCGCGAACGCGCCCGCCGCGGCGCGATAACGCGCCCGAGGCCCGGCAGCGCCCACGCGGCAGCGTGTGACGTGAACGTCGCCGAGCCGCGACGCAGAGGATACGCGAGCCGGTGACGCGTGCGACACGGCGCCGGGTCTGTCGAGGCGGTACGGCGCGCCCAACGCTGGCGACGTCGTGTCATGTCCAGGGTCCGGGGCCGTGACCGAGCGGTTACGTGCCGCGGATCGGCGCGCGTTGAACGCCCGTCTTTGGGCCACGTAGCTTGCGCGCTCCTCCTGAGTATCCCCCCTCCCAAATTCATGCGTATCAAGCGTCTGGCGTTCGCCACGCTCGCCGCGACGGCCCTGCTGCCGGGCGCGGTCCCGGCGCGGCGTCTTGAAGCTCAGGTCACGACCGGCTCGATCGCCGGCGTTGTCACCAACGAAGCGAGCCAGCCCGTTCCGGGCGCGCAGGTGCAGGTGCTCAACCGGGCGACCGGCATCTCGCGCGGCGCGGTCACGCGCGAGGACGGTCGCTTCTTCGTCGCCGGACTCGAAGTCGGCGGCGGCTACGACGTCACCGTTCGCCGGATCGGCTTCGCGCCCGTCACACGCGCCGGCGTCCGCGTGTCGCTCGGCCAGTCGGCACGCGTCGACCTCAGCCTGCAATCGCAGGCGGCGCAGCTCTCGACCGTCAGCGTGAGCGCGGCGGCGACGAGCGCGATCATCGCGCCAGACCGCCGCGACGTGCGCACGACGATCAGCGACACCGCGATCCTGCGCCTCCCGACGATCTCGCGCAACTTCACCGACTTCGTCGGCCTCACCCCGCAGATCTCGACCGCGGGCGGCGGCTTCTCGGGCGGCACCAACAACCGCTTCAACACCGTCCGCATCGACGGCGCCAACAATACCGACCTCTTCGGGCTCGGGTCGACCGGCCAGCCCGGTGGTCAGGCCAACGGCCGCTCCGTGCCGCTCGAGGCGATCAAGGAATACCAGGTGCTCCTCACGCCGTTCGACGTGCGACAGGGGCAGTTCTCCGGCGCGGTCATCAACGCGGTCACCAAGAGCGGCACCAACAACTTCGACGGCTCGATCATCGGGACGACGCGCAACCAGAACTTCTCGCAGAACGTTCCGGTCATCCGCCAGCAGCCGTTCACGCAGACCAACTACGGCGCCACGATCGGCGGCCCGATCGTCCGCGACAAGGCGTTCTTCTTCGTCTCGACCGAGTTCCAGAAGCAGGACCAGATCGCCACCGGCCCATACCTCGGCCAGCCGGCGGGGTCGCCCACGCCGGTCCCGGTCAGCTCGGCGGACCTGACGCGGTTCCAGCAGATCCTCCAGGGGTACGGCATCACGAACCTCGGGACTCCGGGGCAGGTGTCCAACCCGAACCCGCTGGCCAACGTCTTCGCGCGCACCGACTTCAATCTGAGCGGGAGCACGCGCCTCGTCGTCCGCTACAACTACGCGTCCGCGCAGCTCGAGAGCTTCTCGCGCAGCGCGACGCAGCTGCGGTTCTCGAACAGCGGCTACAACTTCCAGAACAGCACCAACGCCCCGCTCGTCCAGCTCTACTCGAACTTCGCGAACGGTAACTATAACGAGCTGTTCGCTGGACTCACGCGCACGCGCGACCAGCGCATCATCCCGATTACGGCGCCCTACATCACCGTGCAGGTCGCCAACCCGGCCGGTGGCACGAGCCAGATCGTCGGCGGCACCGAGAACTCGTCGCAGGGCAACTCGCTCGCCCAGGACGTCTACGAGCTGACCGACAACTTCAGCTTCTCGGCCGGCAGCCACCGCCTCACGCTCGGCACGCAGAACCAGTACTACAAGGTTCGCAACCTGTTCTCGCAGAACTCCTACGGGAACTACTTCTTCGGCTCGCTCGACTCGCTCGCGGCCGGCACGCCGCGCACGTATACGGTCGGTGTGCGCCTCGGCGGGACGCCGGACGCGCGGTTCAGCACCGCCAACTACAGCGGGTACGTGCAGGACGAGTGGACGCTGAGCAAGCGCGTCAACGTGCAGTACGGACTGCGGCTCGACCTGCCGGCCTTCTTCGACCGGCCGAGCTTCAACCCGGTGATCGACAGCGTCACGGCGTACGGGCGCGAGACCAACCAGAAGCCGGCCAGCAAGCTGCTGTTCTCGCCGCGCGCCGGCTTCAACGCCGACGTGTTCGGGAACCAGTCGCTGCAGCTGCGCGGCGGCGTGGGGCTCTTTGCCGGCCTGCCGCCGTACGTGTTCCTCAGCAACGTGTTCGGCAACTCGGGTGTCGACACGTACGGCAACTTCTCCTGCTCCAACCCGTCCGCGGCGCCGATGTTCGTGCCCAACGCGGCGCAGCAGCCGACGGCGTGCCGCACGACCGCGACGCAGAACCCGTACACGATCAACACGCTCGACCCCAACCTCAAGCTTCCGCAGTACCTGAAGGCGTCGGCCGGGTTGGATCGCGCGATCGGGTCCGGCTACGTGTTCACGCTCGAAGGGCTGTACACGAAGGCGGTGAACGGGCTGTTCTATCAGAACATCGCCGACCAGACCGTGACGGGCGTCGACCGGAACGGGCGCGTGCTCTACGGCAACTACTCGCAGACCAACGGCAACGCGATTCCATACACGGTCGAGTTCAACCCGAACGCGACCAACGCGTTCTCCGCCGACGGCCGCCGCAACCTGATCGGGCGCTCGTACGTGATCGACGCGACCAACCAGTCCGGCGACAACGCGTACAGCATCACGGCCGGCCTTCGCAAGCGCTACGGCGACCGGTTCGAGGGCAGCCTCTTCTACACCTACGGCCGCACGTACGACGTGCAGTCGTTGACGTCGTCGGTCGCCCTCTCCAACTGGCAGTACGGCCGCCCGACCGCCGGGCTCCTCACCGACAAGACGCCGGGGATCAGCAACTTCGACCAGCCGCACCGGATCGTCCTGTCGGGCACGTACAGCCTGCCGACGCACACGGACGTCTCGCTCGTCTACTTCGGCCAGAGCGGTTCGCCCTACACGTTCACGTACAGCAACTTCGACGCGAACTTCGACGGCTCGACGAACGACGATCCGATCTACGTCCCGAAGAACGTCTCCGACCCGAACGAGATCCGCTTCTCCGCGCCGGCCGGCCCGCAGCAGGCGGCGAACATCGCGGCGCAGCAGGCCGCGTTCGACCGGCTGATCAACGCGACGAAGTGTCTCTCGGACGCGCGCGGCACGATC
>DASWUT010000719.1:0-4714 GCA_036401455.1 Gemmatirosa sp.
GCCTGATCCGCGCGGCGGCTCGGGCCGCTGCCCCGGGAGCGGTCGCGTCGTCGGGTTCGTCCCCCGCCGCCTCGTGACTGCATCGTGACGGCCACATGCGGCGCATCGTCCACACGCTGTCGCGCGCCGGCCGTTCGGTGCGCGCCGCCGCGCCCGGCTCCCGCCCCGAATGGACGACCTCCTCCGCGACTTCCTCACCGAGAGCAGCGAGAATCTGCAGCAACTCGACTGCGATATCGTTGCCCTCGAACGTGCTCCGGGCGACCGCGAGCTGTTGCGGAGCATCTTCCGCACGATCCACACGATCAAGGGCACGTGCGGCTTTCTCGGTCTGGAGCGACTCGAGCACGTCGCCCACGCCGCGGAGAACGTGCTCGTCCTCCTGCGCGAGGGCGAACTGAGTGCAGACGCCGACGTGATCGGCGACGTGCTCGCCGCCGTCGACGTGATTCGCACCATTCTCGACGGCCTCGCGACCACCGCAGCCGAACCCGCCGGCGACGACGCCGCCCTGGTCGCGGCCCTCGACGGCTGGACCAACGGCACCCGCCGCGCCGCGCCCCTGCCCGTCGCGCCCCGGCCTGTCGCGCCCGAGCCTGTCGCGCACGACAGCGCGCCCGCCGAGAGCGGCCAGGCGACTGGCGCGGCCGCGCCCATCGTCGAGTCGAGCCTTCGCGTGAACGTCGCGCTGCTCGACCGCCTGATGAACATGATCGGCGAGTTGGTGCTCACCCGCAACCAACTCCTGCAGGTGACTGCCGGGCCCGGCGCGGGTGAGTCGGCCGCCGACGCCGCGTTCCTCGCCCCCGTCCAGCAGCTCGACCGCGTCACGACCGATCTGCAGGAAACGGTCATGCGCACGCGCATGCAGCCCGTTGGCACCGCGTGGACCAAGCTGCCGCGCCTCGTGCGTGACCTCGGTGCCGCCACCGGCAAGGCGTTCGACCTCGAGATGCACGGCGCGGCGACCGAGCTCGACCGACAGCTGCTGCAGGCGATCCAGGACCCGCTCACCCACATGGTCCGCAACGCGGCCGACCACGGAATCGAGCCGTCCGACGTGCGCCGCGCGGCCGGCAAGCCCGAGCGCGGCCGCATCACCCTCAACGCCTACCACGAGGGCGGCCACGTCGTCATCGAGGTCGCCGACGACGGCGCCGGGATGGATCCCGCTCGCGTGCGCCGCAAGGCCGTCGAGCGCGGCCTCGTGAGCGCCGAGACCGCGGCCGCGATGAGCGATGCGCACGTGCTGCGCTACGTCTTCGAGCCCGGCTTCTCCACCGCCGCCGCCGTCACGAGCGTGTCGGGGCGCGGCGTCGGCATGGACGTCGTCAAGAGCAACATCGAGCGCATCGGCGGCACCGTCGATCTCGCCTCGCGCCTCGGGCACGGTTGCACCGTGCGCGTGCGCATCCCGCTCACGCTCGCCATCGTTCCGGGGCTGCTCGTCAGCGCGGGCGGGCACGGCTTCGCCATCCCGCAGGTCGGCGTCGTCGAGCTCGTGCGCGTCGCGACCGCCGGCGGACTCGCCGGAGAGCCAGGGGCACCGACGATGGCGTCCGTGCAACGCGTCGGCGGCGCGGACCTGCTTCGCCTGCGCGACGCGCTCCTTCCCCTCGTCGACCTCGGCGCCGTTCTCCGCCTCGCGCCTGACGATACGCCGCACCATGGGCCGACGCCCGGTGCCCCGGACGCGTCCGAGGAGCGCACCGTCGTCGTCTGCCAGCTCGGCGCAGAGCGCTTCGGCGTCGTCGTCGACGCGGTGCACGACACGCAGGAGATCGTCGTCAAGCCCGTTGGTCGTCTCGTCAAGCAGCTCGACGTCTACGCCGGCTGCACCATCCTCGGCGACGGCCGCGTGATCATGATCCTCGACGTCGGAGGCCTCGCCGAGCGCGGGCAGGTGCGCGCCGCCGAGCGCGTCGCCGCCAACGCGCGCGCGACCGTGCGGGCCGACGAGGCGCAGACCACGACGCTGCTGCTCTTCGACGCCACAGGGTCCGGTGCCGGGTCCTCTGCGCCGCGGGCCGTCCCGCTCGCGATGGTGTCACGCCTCGAAGAGGTCGCCGCCCGGAACCTGGAGTTCGCCGACGGGCGCTGGGTCGTGCAGTACCGCGGCACCCTCCTCCCCGTTCTGCCCGCGTCCCCCGGGCTCGACGTCCCCGCGCGCGATCCGCGCCCGGTGATCGTCTTCCGCGACGGTGATCGCGCGATGGGGCTCGCCGTCGACGTGATCCACGACATCGTCGACACCGAGCTGCACCTCGACCGCCGCTCGACCGACCCGTCGCTCATGGGCGTCGCCGTCGTCGCCGGCCGTGCGACCGAGGTGCTCGACGTCCACCACTATCTCCGCCAGGCGCGCGAGGACTGGTTCGCCGCGCGCGACCTCGCCGTCGACGACCTCGTCTCGACCGCGCCGGCGGGCCGCGTCCTCCTCGTCGACGACTCGAGCTTCTTCCGCGGCCTCGTCGCGCCCGTCGTGCGCTCTGCGGGCCATCACGTCGTGACGAGTGGCGACGGCGCCGAGGCGCTCGCCCGACTCGAACGCGGCGAGTCGTTCGACCTCATCCTCAGCGACATCGACATGCCCGAGGTCAACGGGTTCGAACTGGCCAGCCGTGTGCGCGCGCACGCCGCATGGCGCCACACGCCGCTCGTCGCGCTCACCGGACGCGCCACGCCCGCCGACCAGGCGCGGGCCCAGACCTGCGGATTCGACGCGTTTCTCACGAAATTCGACCGCGACGCCGTGCTCGCGACGGTCGCGCAGTGGCTGCACGTCGGCACCGCCAGGCTGGAGGGCGTGCGATGACCGCGACCCGCGATCACGTCACGTTCCGCGTCGGCCAGCAGTGGGTCGGCCTGCCGGTCGAGACGGTTCAGGAGGTGCTCGTCGCGCAGCGCCTCGCGCCCGTGCCGCTCGCGCCGCGTGCGGTGGCGGGCTTTCTCAACCTGCGAGGGCAGATCGTCACTGCCGTCGATCTTCGCACCGGTCTCGCGGTCGAGGGCCGCGCGCCCGGCGCGGACGACGCCGTGTTCGACGTCGTCGTCCGCGACGACGACGAACTGTTCGCGCTGCTCGTCGACGAGGTCGGTGACGTCCTCCCGCTCGCCGATGCCGACGTCGGCCCGCCGCCGACCACCCTTCGTGATCCGTGGCGGTCCGCGTGCGCCGGTGCCGTGCGCCGCGACGCCGACGTGCTGCTCGTGCTCGATCTGCCGCGCCTGCTCCGCATCGATCTCTGACCCGACCCCACTTCCCCCCGCCTGCCATGCCCAGCCAGTCCAACTCCTCCCGCTCCACCACCTCGGCGGCCAAGAGCAAGAGCGCCGCAGTACGCCGCGCTGCGATCGACGTGCTCGACGTGCCCACGGCCGACAGCGCGCGCCGCTCGCGCGCGTCGGCCGGTCCGCAGGCCGCAGGCCGTCGCGCGGCTGACCACATCGCTGCCGCGACGCTCAAGGAAGCGCGTGAGAACACCGTGGCCGTGCTCGAGGTGGTCACCGCGACGATGGGCGCGACGACCGTGGCCGACGCCGCGACGGCCGCGCTCCGCGCCGTCAAGAACGCGTTCGGCTGGGCCTACGGCTCGTACTGGGCCGTCGATCCGGTGAGCCGCACGCTGCGCTTCGCCGCGGAGGACGGGACCGTGAACCACGAGTTCCGCCAGGTCACCCTGACGTCGGAGTTCCACGAGGGCGTGGGCCTCAGCGGGCGCGCGTGGCGCACGCGCGATCTCGTCTTCGTCGAGGACCTCGCACAGATGGTCGACTGCCCGCGTGCCCCGGTCGCCCAACGTGCCGGCGTGAAGAGCGGGATCTGCTTTCCGATCCAGATCGACGGCAAGGTCGTCGGCACGATGGACTTCTTCGCGCTCGAGACGCTCACGCTCACGCCCGAGCGACTCGACGTGTTGCGCAACGTCGGCCGCCTCGTGTCGGGCGCGATCGAGCGCGTGCAGGACGCCTCGGCGCAGGCCGCGACCGCGGCCGACTCCGCCGCGCTCAGCAAGGTGATGCGCACGATCGCGACGCTCACCAAGATCGACGACGTCGCCCGCCGCGCGCTCGACCTCGTCCGCGCGGAGTTTGGCTGGGCCTACGGCTCGTTCTGGGCCGTCGACCCCGAGTCGCAGGTGCTGCGTTTCGCCGTCGAGTCGGGCACCGTGAACGCCGAGTTCCGCCAGGTCACGACCGAGACGACGTTCCGCGAGGGCACCGGCCTGTCGGGTCGCGCGTGGCGCACGCGCGATCTCGTCTTCGTCGAGGACCTCGCACAGATGGTCGACTGCCCGCGTGCCCCGGTCGCCCAACGTGCCGGCGTGAAGAGCGGGATCTGCTTCCCGATCACCGTGCGTGGCCAGGTCATCGGGACGATGGATTTCTTCTCCCTCGAAACGCTGTCCCCCTCGCGCAGCCGGCTCGACGCGCTGCGCGACATCGGCTACATCGTCAGCGGCGCGTGCGACGCCTGCGACCGCCTGCAGCTCGCCGCCGAGTTCGAGCGGGGCGTCAAGAACGTCGTGCGCGTCGTCGCCGACGCGGCCACCGAGCTGCAGTCGAGCGCCGTCGTGATGGCGGCCGCCGCCGAGCAGACCACGCAGCAGTCGCACACCGTGGCCCTCGCCGCCGCGCAGGGCACGCGCAACGTCGAGACGGTCGCAGCGAGTGCGGAGGAGCTGACGGCCAGTATCCGCGAGATCGCCGGCCG
>DASWUT010000720.1:0-3110 GCA_036401455.1 Gemmatirosa sp.
GCAACGGCGGCGCCGGCAGCGGCGGCGCCGGCAACGGCGGCGCCGGTCGCCCCACCCGCCGCCGCGAGCCGGACGATTTCTTCACAGAGCGTAGCAAAATCGAGCCCCGCCGCCGCGGCGCCCTGCGGCAGCAGGCTCAGCTCCGTCATCCCCGGCAGCGTGTTCACCTCCAGACAGTACCCTACCTGCTCCGCGGCCAGGCGGAAGTCCACCCGCGCGTAACCGCGCAACCCGAGCGCGTCGAACGCCAGCCGCGCCTGGTGCTGCAACTCCGCGGCGACCTCGACGGGCAGGTCGGCGACCCGTTCCTCCGTCATCCCCGCCGTGTACTTGCACTCGTAGTCGTAGATCTCGTGCGACGGCAGGATCTCGATCACCGGCAGCGCACGGTCGCCGAGGATCCCGACGGTGAGCTCCCGCCCGGCGACGAACCGCTCGACCATGACCTCGTCGTCGTAGCGGGCGGCCAGATCGATCGCCGGCCACAACGCCTCCGCCTCGCGCACGACGGTCAGCGCCACGCTCGATCCCTGCTTGCTCGGCTTGACGATCACCGGCAACCCGAGCGCGCCGACCGCCTCGGCCACAAACGCGGCGCGGTCCGCGTCCGCCCCGAGCGGCGCCATCCGCCAGTCCGCCGTTGCCACGCCGGCGGCGCGGAAGACGAGCTTCGAGCGGTGCTTGTCCATCGCGAGTGCGCTCCCGAGGTGCCCGCTTCCGGTGTAGCGCACGCCGGCGAGGTCGAGCAGCGCCTGCAGCGTGCCGTCCTCTCCCTGGCCGCCGTGCAGCGCGAGCACGACGACGTCGGCCGCCTGCACCGCGGGCCACGTCGCGAGCGCGGGCGGGATCCCGGCGCCCGATCCGCGGCCGAGCGCTTCGAGGTCTTCGAGCGACGGCGGGTGCGTGCCGACCCCGGCGGCGCGGAGGGCGGCCTCGTCGGCGTCGGACAGCACGCCCTCGGTCGCGACCGCGGCGGGGTCGACGCAGGTCACGGCGTGGCCGCGCGCGCGCAGCGCCCCCGCGATCCGCAACCCCGAGGCGAGCGACACGTCACGCTCGGCGGAGTAGCCGCCGAGCAGGACCGCGATGTTCATCCTGTTACCTGGCCCTTACCTGGTCATCAGGAACTGCAGCATGTCGCCGCGCGTGACGATCCCCACGACACGCCCCGACTCCGCCACGAGCAGCGCAGGCGTCGTCTTCGACAGCAACTTGGTCACTGCGTCCGCGGGCTCCGCGGCCCCGACCACCGGGAACGGCTCGTCCATGACCTCGCCGACCGTCGCGTCGAGGAAGCGCGTGCTCTCGAGCGACCGCGTCGTCAGGAACTGCTCGGTCACGCTGCCCACGCACGCCTCGCCGTCCATCACCGGCAGCTGCGACACGTCGTGCAGCCGCATCAGGCCTAACGCCTGTCGAACGAGCGCGCCCGGCGCGGTCGCGACGAGCTGCGTCGGCGCAGTGCCGTCCCCCTGCGCCTTGTGCGCGACCAGCGCGCCGAGCGTGACGCGGTCCGGCTCGAGCAGCTGGTTCTCGCGCATCCACTCGTCGTTGTAGAGCTTGGACAGGTAGCGCTCGCCGGTGTCGCAGAGGAACGTCACGACGCACGCGTCGGGGTCGTCGAGCCGTCGCGCGAGCTGCAACGCCGCGTGCGCGATGAGCCCGGCCGATCCGCCGACGAACAGCCCCTCCTCGCGCGTGAGCCGGCGCGCCGCGGCGAAGGCGTCGCGGTCGCTCACCGTCACGTAGTCGTCGAGCACCGCGAGGTCGAGCGTGCCCGGCAGCTTGTCCTGCCCGATCCCCTCGACCTTGAACGGCGCCGGCTCGCCCGCGGGCGCGCGGGGGTCGCGCCGCTGCCGCCAGAGCGAGGCCAGAATCGACCCGACCGGATCGGCGGCGATCATCTGGATGTCGGGGTTGCGTTCCTTCAGGTAGCGTCCCACCCCGGAGAGCGTGCCGCCGGTGCCCGCCGCGGCGACGAAGTGCGTGATCCGGCCGCCGGTCTGCTCCCACAGCTCGGGGCCCGTGGTCGCGTAGTGCGCGTCGGGGTTGGCCTGGTTGTCGAACTGGCCGGCGAGGATCGCCCCCGGGGTCTCCTTCGCGATCCGCTTGGCCATCATCACGTAGTTGTCCGGGTGGTCCGGCGGCACGGCCGTCGGCGTGATGATCACCTCGGCGCCGAACGCCTTCAGCAGGCGCACCTTCTCCTGACTCATCTTGTCGGGCCTCGTGAAGATGCACTTGTAGCCCTTCATCGCCGCCGCGATCGCGAGCCCGACGCCGGTGTTGCCGCTCGTCCCCTCGACGATCGTGCCGCCCGGCCGCAGCGCGCCCGACCGCTCGGCGGCCTCGACGATCGGCAGGCCGATGCGGTCCTTGACCGACCCGCCCGGGTTGAAGAACTCCGCCTTGCCGTAGAGCGGCGTGCGCGTGCTCCGGCCGTATCGTGACAGACGGATGAGGGGCGTCCAGCCGATCGTCTCGAGGACCGAGGCGTAGGGCGTCCGGTGCCGGACGTGCGGGTCCGCGAGCAGATCGACGGGGGAGAGCAGGGTAGCCATGAGAGATGCTGAGCAGGTCGCCGGGAACGCGGGTCCGCCGTTCGTCGGTATGTCGTAAAGAAAGCCCGCGTGGGCCGCGCCGTTAGCGGGGCGCGGCGCCGGGTCCGCGGGGTTCGGTCGCGCGAACGGCCGGGTGTCGGAAGCGCACCGGAAAGAGCAGCGCGGCCGCGACGGCGCGCCCATCGTGGCGCGCCGGCGTGAACTCCAGCCGCATGCTCCCGGCCACGGCGGCCGAATCCAGAAGACGCGTGCCCGACGACTCCGCCACGCGCGTGCTCTCCGGGCGTACGCGCCCGGCCGAGTCGACCCAGAGGCGGAGCGTCACGTTGCCCTGCACGCGCCGCGCGTAGAGCGCGCCCGGGTAGTGGAAGGGCAGGCGCGCGTTGCGCATCCGCGGCGGCGTGTCGGCACCGACAGACGCATCCGCAGGTGCAGCCGCGGGTGCGCCCAGGGCCACTGCGCCGGGCACGCTCGTTGCCCCGACGCGGCGGTCGGCGGCCGGAACGGGATCGGGGGGCGCGAGGGTTGGCGTGTCTGTCGTCGGCGTGC
>DASWUT010000721.1:0-1627 GCA_036401455.1 Gemmatirosa sp.
CGTTGCCGCCGCGGTCGCCCTGGGGCGCGTCGGCGGTGACACGCGACGCGGTGTGCAGCGGCTGGTGGACGTCGCCGACGAGGTGCAGCACCCAGGCGAGCGCGATCGCGCGCGATTCCACGGGGCGCGTCGAGTCGGCGATCACGGGGCGCAGCGCACCGATGCGCTCGACGACGTTCTCCGAGTCGGTCGGCAGGCCCGTGACGACGACCGCCCGCCCCGCGGAGTCGCGCGCGATCGCGCTCGCCTGGATCCTGCACCTCGTCGGCGACGTGCACCAGCCGCTGCACACCGCGTCACGCGTCACCGCCGACGCGCCCCAGGGCGACCGCGGCGGCAACGCCGTGCAGCTGATCGACGACGGACGCCCCACCAACCTGCACGCGGTCTGGGACGACGTCTTCGACGAGGGACCGGGCCGTCGTGCCGGCGGCGCGGGACGGGGGACGCCGGGCCCCGAGGCGCGGTTGGCCGCGGCGGAACGCGTGGCCGACGCGCTCGAGGGCGGCACCCGCCCCGAGGCGGTGGGGAGCAAGGTCGGCGAGGCGCGCCCGGCCGTCTGGGCGCAGGAAGGTCAGGCGATCGACGAAACGTCGGTTTACACCCCCGACCTCGTCGCCGGCGGCCCGCTGCCCGACACCTACGTCGCGCGGGCGCGCGACGTGGCTGCGCCGCGGGCCGCGCTCGCCGGCTACCGGCTGGCCACGCTGCTCAACCAGGCGTTCGGCGGCACGTCACCCGCGTCGTAACCCGCCTCCTCAGCGCGCGAGCAACGCCTCCAACCGCGCGGGCGGGACGACCCCCACCTCGCGCCCCGTTTCCCGGCCACCGCGAAACGCGACGATCGCGGGAATGCTCCGAATCGCGAACCGCGCCGCGGTCTCCTGGCTTCGGTCCGTGTCCAGCTTCGCGACGAGCGCCTGCCCCGCGTGCCGCCGCGCGAGCGCCTCGACCTGCGGCGCCATCGCCCGACACGGGCCGCACCAGTCGGCATAGAAGTCGACCAGCACCGGCACCGGCGCGTCCGCGACCACCCGCGCGAACGTCGCGTCCGTGAGCGCCATCGGCCGGTCGAGCGCGAGCGGCGCGCGGCACGACGCGCACCGCGGCCCCGCGGCGAGACGCGCCAGATCGACCCGGTTGAGCGTCTGGCACGCGGGGCAGGGCACGGTCGCCTTGCGCGACGCCGCGTTCGGCGCCCCCACGTCGGGGCCCACGTCGGTGGTAGACATGATCAGCGGGATGAGAGGAGCGGCGGTGGTGCGAACCTCCACCCCTCCGCGCGAACCGCGTGCCCGCGCGTCGCGGCCCGCGCCAGATCCGGCCAACGACCGGCGTACGCCCCCCGCCGCCAAGCCGCCACGTCCGCCCGCCATTGCCCGTGGCGTAACTCCGTTAGCCGTTGGCGCACTCGGCCCCACCACGCCCGGACCCTACCATGCGCTCGTGCCCCCACCGCGCCCCGCGCCCCTTCCCCCGCGACACCCCCCGCTATGCACTCCCCCACCACCGCTCGGACCGCCACCGCCCTGACCGTGACCCCCGACGCTGACGGACGCGGCCGCCCCCCGCACCGCGACGCGCGCCGCACCGGAACCCCAGCCCCCCGCCGGAGCTGGCGCACCCC
>DASWUT010000722.1:0-3445 GCA_036401455.1 Gemmatirosa sp.
GGTGCCGGGCGGGTGGTACACGGTTGGGTTGGTGCGATGGCTGCTGCTCACGATCGACTCCGGGAAACGGGCCTCGACGCGCCGTTCTGCTACTGGTGCGTCTCGAGACGAGAGCTACCGTCGCCCGGGCGCCCTGTCCAATACATCTTCCGTGCGGCCCGATACCGGAGAGGTATAGTCGCGTGGAGCTGCGCCACCTACGGTACTTCGTCGCGGTCGCCGAGGATCTGCACTTCGGGCGGGCGGCGGCGCGGCTGCACATCGCGCAGCCGCCGCTCAGCCGGCAGATCCGCGACCTCGAGGGCGAGCTGGGGGCAGAGCTGTTCTCGCGGGTGAAGGGGCGCGTCGCGCTCACGCATGCGGGCCAGGCGTTCCTCGTCGAGGCGCGGCGCACGCTCGAGCAGGCGGAACGCGCGCGTGCGGTCGTCGGGCGCGCCGCGCGCGGCGAGGTCGGGCGGCTGCGCGTCGGGTTCGTCGAGGCGGCGACGTACAGCGGGGTACTGGCCGAGGTGCTGGAGCGGTTCCGCACGCACGCGCCGGACGTGGGGTTGGAGCTGTTCGAGCTCAGCTCGTTGCAGCAGACGCACGCGCTGCGCGACGGACGCATCGAGGTCGGGGTGATGCACAGCCCGCCTTACGACGCGGCCGAGTGGTTGGGCGTGGAGCGCGTCGTACACGACGTGATGATCGTCGCGCTGCCGCGCGGGCACCGGCTCGCGCGTCGGCCGAGCGTCCCGCTGCAGGCCCTCGCCGCGGAGCCGTTCCTCATGCTGCGCCGGCCAGAGGGCGCCGGGCTGCACGACCGGATCATCGCCGCATGCCAGGCGGTCGGGTTCAGCCCGTCGGTGGCGCAGCAGGCCGGTCAGCTGCAGACGCTGGTGGGGCTCGTTGCCGCCGGGGCCGGGGTCGCGCTCGTGCCCGGCGCACTGGAAGAGTTGCGGCGGCCGGGGGTCGTCTACCGCCCGATCGCGGGGCTCGAGGTCGAGATGGGAACCTGGGCGGTGTGGCGCCTCGGCGACGAGTCGCCGGTGCGGGCGCGGTTCCTCGACGCGTTGCGCGCCGTGGTGAGCGCGCGGCCACCGCTGGCCCATCTGTACGCCGGCTAGGCGTGTGCCCCCGTGCAGGCGGCGCGCTAGTTTCACCATCGCTGCGCCCTTGTTCATCGGTTTGTCCGTCTGCCTGGAGTCCCCGCGTGCCCCGTCGGAGTGAACTGCCTGCTGTCCTCGCCGACCACCACGCGGAGTTGCTCGACCAGTGGCTCCGCGCGCAGGGCGCGGCGGGCGCGGTCGTGGACGCCGCGGCGCGCGCGCAGAGCGGCGAGTTCCTGTCCCTGCTCCGCGACGCGGCACGGGAGGCCGGTGTCGAGAACTCGCGCGGGCCTGGCTACGCCGCGGTGCACGCGTTTCTCGCGCAGACGGTGCGCGCGCGCATGCAGCAGGGCGAGACGCCGAGCCAGGTAGCGATGTTCGTGTTCTCGCTCAAGGAGCCGCTGTTCAACGTGCTTCGGGCGCAGCACGCCGGCGACGCGGGCGCGCTCGGCGACGAGACGTGGGCCGCGACGCTCCTGCTCGATTCGCTCGGCCTGTATTCGACCGAGGTCTATCAGCGCACGCGCGAGGACGTCATCGCGCGGCAGCAGCAGGACATGCTGGAGCTGTCGACGCCGGTCGTGAAGTTGTGGGACGGGATCCTCGCGCTGCCGATGATCGGCACGCTCGACAGCGCGCGCACGCAGGTCGTGATGGAGACGCTGCTGCAGCGCATCGTCGAGACCGGCGCGGAGGTCGCGGTCATCGACATCACCGGCGTGCCGACGGTCGACACGCTCACCGCGCAGCACCTGTTGAAGACGGTCACGGCAGCGCGGCTGATGGGGGCGGACTGCATCATCAGTGGGATCCGTCCACAGATCGCGCAGACGATCGTCCACCTCGGCGTCGACCTCGCGGGGGTGACGACGAAGGCGACGCTCGCCGACGCGTTCCGCGCGGCGCTCGCGCGCACGGGGCAGACCGTCCTGCGCGGCTGACGGAGGCGGCGGCGTGGAGCGGATCCCGGTGCTCAAGATGGGGGCGCTGCTGCTCGTGACGATCCAGGTGGACATGCACGACCGCCTCGCGCTCGCGCTGCAGGACGACCTCACGTCGATGATCGTCCGTACGGGCGCGCGCGGAGTGCTGATCGACATCTCCGCACTCGACGTGGTCGACAGCTTCATTGGCCGCATGCTCGCCAACATCGCCGCGATGGCGCGCGTGTTGGACGCCGCGACGGTCGTCGTCGGGATGCAGCCGGCGGTCGCGATCACGCTCGTCGAACTGGGGCTGTCGCTGCCCGGCGTGCGCACGGCGCTCGACGTGGAGCGCGGGATGGCGCTGCTGCGCGCGGCGGACCCCACGCTCGATCGGCCCGGCGCGGCGGGCGGTGCGGGCGGGGGTTGGGGTGCCGACGTTCGAGCCTAACGCAGCGCGCGGGGCCGGCGTTCCGTTCGCGGGCTCGCCCGAGCGGAGCGAGGTGGCGCCGTGCCGCACCGACGCCGACGTCGTCGCCGTGCGCCAGCTGGTGCGCCGGCGCGCGGCGGAGCTCGGCTTCTCGCTCGTCAACCAGACGAAGCTCGTGACCGCGGCGAGCGAGCTGGCCCGCAACACGGTGCAGTACGGCGGCGGGGGCACGATGCACCTCGACGTGGTCAGCGACGGGCTGCGCCGCGGGCTGCGCCTCGTGTTCGAGGACCACGGCCCGGGGATCCCGGACCTCGCCCTCGCGCTCACCGACGGATACACGACGGGGCAGGGGCTCGGGCTCGGGATGAGCGGGTCGAAGCGACTCGTGAGCGAGTTCGACGTCGCGACTGTGGTGGGGCAGGGCACGCGCGTGACCGCGGTGCTGTGGAAGTGACGGCGCTCGAACCGTCCGGCGCGGGTAGGTGGTCGCCGGGGCAGGTCATCCCGGTCGACGAGGCGTCGCGTGTCGGCGAGGCGCGCCGTGCGGCGGTCGCGACGGCCCACGCGCTCGGCTTCGACGAGGCGGACACCGCGCGCGTCGCCCTCGTCGCGACCGAGCTGGCGACCAACCTCGTCCGCCACGCCGTTGGCGGGCAACTCGTCGTGCAATCGGCCGACGGACCCGCCGTCGACCTGCTCGCCGTCGATCGCGGGCCGGGGATCGCCGACGTGCGGCGCGCGATGGTCGACGGCTACTCCAGCGGCGGCACGTCGGGCACGGGGCTGGGCACCGGATTGGGCGCCGTGCGGCGTCAGGCCGACGCCGTCGATCTCTACACGCGTCCGACCGTGTTTGGTGCCGCACCCGGGGGCACGGCGGGGACGGTCGCGTGGGCACGGTGCGCGCGGCGCGGGCGCACCCCGCCCGTCGCTCGTGCCGCGGCCGACGACGCGGCCGCGGTTGCCGCCGTCGTCGACGTCGCGGGCGTGTGCGTCCCTGT
>DASWUT010000723.1:0-4894 GCA_036401455.1 Gemmatirosa sp.
TTAGGCTCGGGCTCCGATTTCACCCCCTTCCTGCAGCACCTCGGCGTCGCCGCGCTCAACATCGGCTACGGCGGCGAGGACGACAGCGGCATCTACCACTCCATCTACGACGATTTCTACTGGTACACGCACTTCAGCGACACGAGCTTCGTCTACGGCCGCGCGCTCGCGCAGACGGCCGGTACCGCGGTCATGCGCCTCGCCGACGCCGACGTGCTGCCGTTCGCGTTCACCAACCTGGCCGGCACCGCCCGCGGCTACGTGCGCGAGTTGGAGCAACTGCGTGACCGCCGCGCCGACGAGATCGCCGAGCGCGCGCGCGAACTCGACGAGGGCGCGTACACCGCAACCCGCGATCCGCGCGCGCCGACCGCCCCGCCGCCACGCCTCGGCCCGGCGCCGCACCTCAACTTCGCGCCCGTGCTCGACGCGCTGGACTCGCTCGACCGCGCGGCACTCCGCTACGAGCGCGCCTACGAGACCTGGAGCGCGGCCGCCGCACGGCCCTCCGCGGGCGCTCCGGCGAACGCCGCCGCGCTTCATGCGCTCGACGTTCACCTGCTGGCCAGCGAACGGCAGCTGACCGACGCCGCGGGGCTTCCGCGGCGGCCGTGGTTCCGCCACCTGCTGTACGCGCCCGGCTACTACACGGGCTACGGCGTGAAGACGATGCCCGGCGCACGCGAGGCGATCGAGCAAGGGGAGTGGGCGGAGGCCGACGTGCAGCTGCGGCGCATTGCCGACGCGCTGCGGGCGGAGGCCGCGCACGTGAGCCGCGCGGCAATCCTCCTCGGCGGGGCGCCGTAGCCAGGCGCGGCGGGGCGGAGCAGGGACCGATCCGGCGACCTCAGGCATGGTGGATCGTCCTGGGCTGGAACCCCTGCTTCCCGCCGCCGATGCCGTCCACCCGCCCCGCCCTCCGCCGTCAACTCGTGCGCGTTCGCCTCAGCACGCGCATCGCCGCGATCAGCGCCGCCACGCTGGTTCTCACCGTTGCCGTCGTCGGATTCTTCGCCCGCTCGCAGATCGCGGACGCGACGCTTCGCGCACAGCTCACCCAGGCCGACGACCGGCTCTCGTACGCGCTCCGCACGGCGAATGCGCTGCTCGACGACGCCGCACCGGGCGCGTGGGCGCTCGTGCGCCCGACCGGGGGCGACACCACGCTCGCGTTCTACAACGGGAACGGCCGCAAGGACCCGTACCGCACGACCGAGCCGGTCTCGGCGCTGCTCGCCAAGGGCGCCACGCCGGTCCTCGGCCGCGCGACGGTGCAGCGCGCGCTCGATCGCGCCACCCAGATCACGGGGGCCGAGTTCACCGTCGCGCTGCGCCTGCCGCCCCGGGCGTCGGCGACCGCGTCCGGGGACCCGACGGTCGGACGCGCGCCGATGGGGCGCGCGCTCCGCCTCGCGACCACGGTCACGCGCGCCGACGCCCACGGACGGCCCGCGCGCGCGGTGTTCACCGTGATGCCCACGCAGGACACCGCGACGCACCGCCCGGCCGGCGCGGGCGCGGCATTCGCCTCGGGGCGCGCGTACCACGGGCGGGCGATGGTCGCCGGAGTCGACGAGTTCACCCAGTACGTGCCGATCGCCGACGCGTCGGGCGCGGTCGTCGGGATCATCTACGCCGGGTTTCCGTTCGCGCCCTACGCCGAAAGCGCGCGCGCCGCGGCCACCCGCGCGGCCGACGTGGTCGTCGCCGCAGCGGCCCTCTGCGCGGTCCTCGGCTGCGCGCTCCTCTGGGCGTTCACGCGACGCTCGCTCGGCCCGCTCACGGCACTCAGCGCGCTGGCGCGGCGTGTCGCGGTCGGCGACCTGGATGCGAGCCTCCCGACCCTCGAGCGCGACGACGAGGTGGGGCAGGTCGCGGCCGCGTTCGCCGCGGTGACCGAGGCCGAGCGCGCGTTCGCCGACGTCGCGACGCGGCTCGCCGCGGGCGATACGTCGGTGCCGTGCGCGCCGCGGAGCCCCAACGACCGGCTCGGGGCCGGGCTGGCCTCGCTCGGGGGCACGCTGCAGCAGCTCGCCGCCGACGTCTCGTCGATGGCGACCGCGGCCGAAGCCGGTCGGCTGGACGAGCGCGCCGACGCGACGCGCTACCGCGGCGCGTTCGGTGACCTGGTGGCCGGGATGAACCGGGCGCTCAGCGCGGTCGAATCGCCGGTGCAGGCCACGCGCGCGGTCCTCGAACGCGTGGCGGACCGCGATCTGGCGGCCCGCATGACGGGCGAGTACCACGGAGCGTACGGCTCCATCCAGACCGCGCTCAACGTCGCGGTCGAGACGCTCGACGACGCGCTCGCGCAGGTGCGCGCCGCGGCCGGGGAGGTCGCGTCGGCCGGCGATCGGATCACGATCGGGAGCCGCACTCTCGCGGAGGGCTCCAGCCAGCAGGCGACGAGCCTGGAGACGGTCGCCGGACGCGTCGAGCGGGTCACCGCGGCGGCGCGCCGCAGTGCAGCGAGCGCGCAGGACGCGCGCACCCTCGCCGAGCAGGCACGGGAACGCGCCGCGGGCGGCGTGCTCCGCATGGAGCGCCTCTCCGAAGCGATGGCCGAGATGCGCCGCTCGAGCGAGGCCACGGCACCGATCGTCCGCACGATCGACGAGCTGGCAATGCAGACCAACCTGCTATCGCTCAACGCGGCGGTCGAGGCCGCGCGGGCGGGCGACGCGGGCCGCGGCTTCGCCGTCGTCGCCGAGGAGGTCCGCGCCCTCGCGCAGCGCTCCGCCGCGGCGGCGCAGCAGGTCGCGACGCTCATCGCCGTGGGGACTCAGAACGCGGAGCGGAGTGTGGCGCTGAACGCGGAGGTGGTCGGCAGCCTGCGCGAGATCAACGCCGACGTGGAGCAGGTCGCCGGTCGCGTGAGCGACATCACCGCCGCGAGTCGCGCCCAGGCCGACGACGTCGCGCACATCAGCACGGAGGTGGCACAGGTCCACGACGTCACGCAACGCACGGCCACTAGCGCCGACCAGGCCACGGACGCGGCGGGCGTGCTCGTCCGGCAGTCGGCGACCCTGGCAGCGATGGTCGAGCGGTTCCGTCTGTCGAGTACCGTCGCGCCGGCGCGTGCGTCCGCGGTCGCCCACCGCGCAACGCGTCGCGTTGGCGCGGGGCATTGACGCGTGCGTCAGCCCGGTATGTGAGGCGTCCCGGCGTGGTAGGCGGCCAGGCTCAACCGCTCCGCGACGCCAAGGAACTGCGCGAGCAGTTCGAGCGAGTGCTCCGCCTCGCGCTGCCGTCCCTCGATCGTCGGGCCGCCGAAGTGGCGCGCCGCACCGCGTCGCACCGCCGCCTCGATCTCTTCGCGCAAGATGACGAATTCGCGGCGGATCTCGTCCTCACGCCACGCCAGGCGCGCGCGCTGCGCGCCGTGCCGTTGCGCCACGAGGCGCTGGATGGCGCTGCCGTCGCGGATTTCGGCTGCAGACTCGCCGCCGGGCGCGTCGAGCGCCGTGTCGAGATGGTACAGCGTGCCGGCGACGTCGGCGAGGAAGCTCGCCAAGTGGTCCTCGATCTGCGCTTCGGACTCCGCGTGCGCGCTCGGCGTCGCGGGATCGCTTCGCAGGCGCGCGACGTACGCGTGCAGTACCCGCTCGAGCTCCGCCATCATGATGTCGGCGACGGCACGCAGTGGGCGGAACGCCTCTTTCGAGCGCGGCCGCGCGGGGACCACGGCGTCGCCCGCGGTCGCCGCTTCGATCCCCGCGCCCGCTTCGCCACCGGGGCCGTGCCCCACGAGCCCGCCCGTCTCGAGCGACTCGACCGGGGCCGCGGGTAGCCAGAGCAGAAACGTCGAGCCGACGTCCATCTCGCTCCGGGCGGTGACGTCGCCGCCCATGAGGCGCGCCAGCCGGCGACTGATGGCGAGCCCGAGCCCGGTGCCCCCATGCTGCCGCGTGAGCGTCATGTCGGCCTGCACGAACGCCTCGAAGATGGGCTGCAGCCGGTCGGCCGGAATGCCGCTCCCGGTGTCCTCGACGCGGAGGTACACCCACGGCCCCGCCCCGGAGAGCTGCGCCTCGGGCGACGCCTGGATCGCCGTGCCCGCACTCACCGAGACGCGCCCGGGCGCGCCCGACCTGGCGGGCGTGAACTTGATCGCGTTGGTGAGCAAGTTGACGAGGATCTGGCGAACGCGACCCTCGTCGCCCCACGCCGCGAGCCCGGCGGCGTACCCGCTCACCGCGTTGCTGACCTCGACCCCGCGCTCGCGCGCCTGGGGCATGACGAGCGACAGCGCGCCGGCCACGGCGTCGCCCACGCGGAACGCGGTCCCCGCGACCGTGACCTGCTCGGCCTCGATGCGTGAGAAGTCGAGCACCTCGGTGATGAGCGCGAGGAGGTGGCGCGCGCTCGCGCCAGCGCGCGCGAGATACCGGCGCTGTCCGGACGTGAGCGGGCCGTCGATTTCGAGATCGAGCAACTCGTGATAGCCGAGGATCGCGTTGACCGGCGTGCGGATCTCGTGGCTCATCGTCGCGAGGAACCCGCTCTTCGCGTTGCTCGCCGCCACCGCCTCGGCGCGCGCCGTCTCGGCGGATTCGGCCGCGGCCTGCAGCAGGTTGTCCGCGGCGCGGCGCGCGGTCAGGTCGCGCGTCACCTTCGCGAACCCGAGCAGCGTCCCCTCCTCGTCCCAGAGCGCGGTGATCGTGACCCCGGCCCAGAACGTCGACCCGTCACTGCGGACGCGATGGCCCTCGCCGGTGTACTCGCCGCGCTCGGCGGCGGTCTGCAGGTGCGGCTCGGCCGGGCCGTCGTCCGAGCCGCCATCCGGGTAGAGCAGGCGAAGGTGCGCGCCCTCGGCCTGATCCTTGGACCACCACTTGATGAGACGCGCGCCCTCGCCCCAGAAGGTGATCACGCCGTTGGGGTCCATGAG
>DASWUT010000724.1:0-6386 GCA_036401455.1 Gemmatirosa sp.
CTGGCCTCAAGACGATCGCCGACGCGTACGAGATCCGCCGCCGCTTCCTCACCGCGTTCGAGGAGGCGGAGCGGGCGACCGATCCGCAAGCGCGGGCCGAGTGGCTGACCTTCGTCGTCATCGGTGGTGGGCCCACTGGCACCGAGCTCGCCGGGATGATTCCGGCAACGGCCGAGACGTTCCGCAAGGATTTCCGCCGTATCGACACGCAGCAGACCCGGGTGTTACTGCTCGAGGGATCGCCGCGCGTGCTCGCCGCGTACCCCGAGAAGCTCTCCGCCGAGGCGAAGCAGAGCCTCGAAGCGCTGGGCGTCGAGGTGCGCACCGGCGCGCACGTCACCCGCGTGACCGACGATGCCGTGTACGTCGGCGACGAGCGGATCGCGACACGCACGGTGTTCTGGGGCGCCGGGAACGCCGCCACACCGTTAGGCAAGCAGCTCGGTGTCACCGTCGACCGCGCGGGACGTGTGCCGGTGCAGCCCGACCTCTCGGTGGCGGGGCATCCCGAGGTGTTCGTCGTCGGCGACGCGGCCGCGTACACGGACCGCGGCAACCCCGTGCCGGGCGTCGCGCAGGGAGCGATCCAGATGGGGCGGCACGCCGCGCGCAACCTGCGCGCGTCGGTCGAGGGGAAGCCGCGAACGCCGTTCCACTACTGGAACAAGGGCAACCTCGCGACGATCGGCCGTCACAAGGGCGTCGCGGACCTCGGCCCGCACCTGCGCTTCGGCGGCTACTTCGCCTGGCTACTCTGGGTGTTCGTCCACATCATGTATCTCGCCGGCTTCCGCAATCGGCTGAGCGTGCTGATCCAGTGGGGGTACGCCTACCTCACCTATCACCGCGGCGCGCGCCTCATCTCGGGGCGGATCGCGCAGCGCGGAAGCACCGGCGTGCCGGACGAGCCGCCAGCGAAGAGCGCGACGATGCCCGGGTGGAGCAACGCGCCGCAGCCGGCGGGCTCGTCGGCAGGGTAGCGGTCAGGCCCCCGCGGCGCGATGTCGGTCCGCAGCTCGGCGCTCCGCTGGCTCGCGGCGACGCACGGCGTTCGCGATGCGGACATCTTCACGTCGCGCCTGTACCCGCCCGAGCAATCCTGGACCGGACGGGCCGCGTGGTGGCTGCAGATCCCCGTGCACCGCGTCCACGCGTTAGACCCCGGCGCCGTCCACCTCGTCTGCGAGGCGCGCGCCGGTGGGCGCGACTTTCACTATCTCCGGGTGCCGGGCGCGTATCTGCGCGACCACCTCGCCGACCTCGACACCGTCCTCGACGGGCGCGCGGTGAGCCTGTTCCTCTCCGCCGAGTCCGAGGCACGGTACCGCGACGAGCGCGGCCCTGGACGACTCGACTTCGCCGTGTTCGCGGTTCCATCCCCCACCTGATCGAGGGTCGTCACCAGAACGGCACGCCGTCCAGTCCGGGGGGCGCGGCCACCCCGAGCGCGGCGAGCGCGCTCGCGGCGACGTCCGCCGTCCGCCGCGGCTCGCGCGCGAACGGGCGCCCGGCGAGGAGCGGGACGAGCATGTGCTCACGGTGCAGCGCCCCGTGGGACGACACGTGCGGAATGGGCTCGTAGCGCGCGCGCAGGTCCCAGTCTCGGGCGGCGGACACGACCACGTCGCCGGCGCGGGCACTCCCGGCGAGGGCGGCGATCTGCACGAGTGCGTCGGGGTAGTCGGACCCCGCGCATGCGTCCCACGCCGCGTCCGCCCCGATGCCGTCGAGCGTACCGCCTAACGCGAGCGGGTCCCCGCCGGCGACCGGTCGGTACGCGTACGCATACGCGCGCGACGACCCGTCCGCCGCGGGCGCGTCCGCGCGGCGCGACCGCGCGACGATCGCGATGCCGCGCACCGCGTGCCGCACCTCGCAGCGGTCCTCGCCTAACGGAAGCAGGACGAGGTCGACCGACGGCCGCGCGAGCAGATCGGCGACGGCCGGCTCCCATCGGGGCGCCAGCGCTCCCCACCACGGCCGCGCGTGGCTGGCGACGTCGAAGTAGAGGTGCGCCATCGCGTTCCCGCTCACCATCACGGCGGCCTCGCGCCGCGGGCCGAGCGTGAACGGGTGCGCGACCGTCGCGACGCCCCGGCCGCGCAGCCAGCTGGCGAGGTCGTCGTGCGCGCGCACCGGCGAGTGGCCGTGGTCGCTGACGACCAACATTCGCGTGTCGCTCCACCACCCCCCACGCTCGGCGTCCGCGCGCAGCTCGGCGGCGACGGCGTCGACCGTCCGCATCCCGTCGTCGACCAGCGGCCCCGTGTGGCCGGCCGCGTGCGACGTCTTGTCGATGCCGGTGAGCGCGCAGAAGACCACGCGCGGCGGATGTCCCGCGGCGTACCGGGCGCGGATCGCGGCGGCCACCGTCGCCCCGACGTCGCGGTCGATCCGCAGCCACCCGGCAACGTCGCCGCGAAAGTGCGTGGCCGCCGCGCGCAACGCGAACATCGGCCCACGCGCGAGGCGATCGGCCGGCGCCAGGCCACGGCCGATCATGTTGAGCGCCGCGAGCCCCGGAGGCGCGAGCTCGAACAGCGTCGGCGCCGCCGCGTCGAGGTCGCCGTCGAGGTGGCGCATCTCGATCCCGACATAACTGCGCGCCGCGTCGGGGCGCGTGCGGGGCGTCCGCGCGCGGTCGAACCAGCGCAGCCCTGGCAATCCGATCGATCCGGGAAACCGCCCCATGAGGAACGGCGCGTACGCGGGACCGGTCACCGAGGGGAACACGCTCGTCACCGTCGCGAGCCCACCCTCGTCGCGCAGACGGGCGAGCGCGGGCGTGCCACCCCCGTCCAGCGCGGCGGCGAACGTGTCGGGGCGCGCTCCGTCGGCGACGAGGATGATCACGGGCACCCCGCGACGCTAGCGTACGCGGCGCGGCGCGTGCAACAGGGCCGCGCGCCAGCTTCCGATCATCATGCCAAACGATTCGTCTCCCAACCCCACGCCCCCCGGCGGCATCTCGGCGCTCACCACCGCCACAGGCAAGCCCGTCGACCCCGCCGCGATGGCCGACGTCGAGCGCCGCGCGCGCGAGGGCGTGAAGGAGCGCACCGAGGTCGGCCACCGCGCCGCGGGGCGCACGCCACCGAGCGAGCCGCCGAGCGACGGCACAGCGGCGACTCGCCGGGCGGGGGCGGCACGGGTGCGCCAGATCGACGAATCGATCCGCGACTACCCGGGCGCGCGCCCCGCGACCGAGGACGAGAAGCTGCTCAACGCCACGAGCGGGCGAAGCGCGACCGACTTCACGCGCACCGATCCCTGGCGCGTGATGCGTATTCAGAGCGAGTTCGTCGAAGGCTTCGACACACTCGCCGGCATCGACCAGGGCGTGACGGTGTTCGGCTCGGCGCGCACCGCGCCGGATGACCCGATGTACCAGGCAGCCGAGGAGGTCGGGCGCCTGCTCGCCGAGGCGGGGTTCGCGGTGATCACCGGCGCCGGGCCCGGCATCATGGAGGCCGCCAACAAGGGATGCAAGAAGGGCGGCGGCCACTCGGTCGGCTGCAACATCGAGCTTCCCTTCGAGCAGGGGAACAACCCATACGTCGATACGCTCGTCAACTTCCGCTACTTCTTCGTGCGGAAGACGATGTTCGTGAAGTACAGTGTCGCGTTCATCATCTTCCCCGGCGGCTTCGGCACGCTCGACGAGCTCTTCGAGGCGCTGACGCTCATCCAGACCGGGAAGATCTACCAGTTCCCGGTGATCCTCTTCGGACGCCATTACTGGGCGGGGCTGATCCGCTGGATCCAGACCCGGCTGCTCAGTGAAGGGAAAATCTCGCCCGGCGACGTCGACCTGATGCTGCTGACCGACGACCCGCGCGAAGCGGTCGACGCCGTGCTCCAGGCGCATGAAGCGCAACGCCTGCGCGCGAACGAGCGCGCGGACGCGGCGAACGGCGCGGCGAACGACGACGCGAACGGCGTGGCGAACGGCCTGGCGCACGCTCGAGCGGCTGGGTGAGCGCGGCCGCCGACGCGAAGACTCGCGATCCGGACGCGCTCGGTCGCGGCGCAGACGATCCCGACGCGGTCCCTCCGGGCGCGCCGTTCGCGTTAGGCCCGTCGCCGATGCACGGCACCGGCGCGTTCGCCATCTGCGCGATCCCGGCCGGCACCCGCCTCGTCGAGTACGCCGGCGAGCGCATCACCCCGGCCGAGGCCGAGCGCCGCTACCCGGAGATGCCCGGTGTCGCGTACCACACGCAGCTGTTCGCCATCGACGGACCGGACGGCGAGGAGGTGATCGTCGACGCCGCCGTCGATGGCAACGTCGCGCGCTTCATCAACCACTCCTGCGATCCCAACTGCGACGCGATCGTCGACGACGGCCGCATCTGGATCACGACCGTGCGCGACGTCGCAGCAGGCGAGGAGCTGGCCTACGACTACGCCTTCGTGTTGCAGGAGCGGCACACGCCGGCCGCCAAGCGGCGGTACCCGTGCTACTGCGGCGCCGCGACCTGCCGCAGAACGATGCTGGCGAAGAAGCGCTGACGCCGCGTCACACCTGCTGATGGATCGTCTGCAGTTCGACGACCTTCAGCCGTCGCACGCTCGCCGGCAACTTGAGGATCGCGGTCTCGCCGAGCGCCTTACCGAGCAGCGCGCGCCCGATCGGCGAGCCCATGCTGACGTTTCCGTTCTCCATCTCGACCGAGTCGCCGAGCAGCAGGTTGTAGATCTCGCGCGCGCCCGAGCGCTCGTCCTCGACCACGACGCGTGAGCCGAGCCCCGCCTTGTCGAGCGGAATCTGTGTCATGTCGACCGACGAGAGCTTGCTCAGCCGCTGCCGCAGCTGCCCGAGCCGCGCCTGCACGAACTGCTGCCGCTCGAGCGCCGCCTTGTACTCGCTGTTCTCGCGCAGATCGCCGTGCTCGACGGCGGTGCGGATCTCGATCGGGAGCGTGACGTTCAGCTCGTACTGCAGCTTCTCGACCTCGGCCGAGAGCTTCGCCTTCAGTTCTTCGATCATGGCCGGGTCGCAGGTGAAGCGGAAGCGGACGTGGGGACAGGCAGGGACGCGAAAAGTGAGCGCCCGGCCGGTGAGGCCGGGCGCTCGCGCGCGTCGGTCGGGGACGCTTCAATCAAACTACAGCCGGGTAGACTTTCGGGCCATGCTGGTAGCCGTCCACGACCACGGCGACGTGACGCGCGTCGTCCTCGCCTCCCCGGTGAGCCGACTCGTCGGCTACACCGTCAGCGTGTACGTCGTCACGACCGCGGTCGGGCCGATGCTGGTCGACACGGGGCTGCCGTTCGCGTGGGGAAGCCTGCGCCGCGTCCTCGCGGCGCGCGGTGGCGGGAGCGTCGCGCGCGCGGTGCGCGGCGCCGTCATCACGCACCAGCATGAGGACCACGCGGGCAACGCCGCCCGGCTCGCGCGGGAGGGGGTGCCGCTCGCGATGGCCGCGGCGACGCGTGCGGCGATCTCGGTCACCGAGTCGATCGGCGCGTACCGCCGACTCGTGTGGGGCGCGCGGGCGCCGCTGCCGGCCGGCGCGCCGCCGTTCGACCCGGCGCCGCTGGTGCTCATCCCGACGCCTGGCCACTCGCCCGATCACCACGCGGTGTGGGATCCGGAGCGTGAGACGTTGTTTGGCGGCGATCTGTTTCTCGGGGTCAAGGTGCGCATCGCGCAGCCGTCGGAAGACCCGCGCGCGCTCGCCCAGTCGCTGCGTGCGGCGGCCGCGCTCCGCCCGCGGCGGCTGTTCGACGCGCACCGCGGGCCGGTCGACGATCCGGTCGCCTCGCTCGAGGCGAAGGCGACGTGGCTCGACGAGACCGTCGGCGAGGTCGAACGGCTGCTCGACGCCGGCTGGCCCACGCGCCGCATCCGCGACTCGCTCCTTGGCGGCGAGAGCGCGATCGGGATCCTGAGCGGGGGCGAATACTCGCGCGCGGGGTTCGTACGCGCGGTGCGCGCGACGCGCGGAGCCGACAAGGGTTAGGCGCGCTGCGTTAGGCTCCTCGTGTCGGACGCCGCGCGCTCACGGCTCGACGCCGAAGAGGCGAGTGGCATCCGCGTCGTACGCCGCGAGCGCGGCGTCGACCGCGCGGTCGTTCCAGCCGAGCGACGGCGCGACGAGCGGCGCGACGACGCGGGCCGCGGCGCGCCCGGCATCGCGCGTCGCGTAGGCGACCGGCGCGCGGCGAACGAGCAGGTCGGCGAGCGTCACCGCCTGCTCCGCTTCGACGGCGTACACCAAGTCCGCGCCGGTGTGCGGCAGCCCGGCGACGATCGGCACCGCGAGCGTGGGATCGGCGGCCGCGAGCGCCGCGATGCGCGCCTGTGCGGCGTCGTGCGCAGGGTCGAGCGGCAGCACGTCGGTCCGCGCCCGCCGGCGCACCCCGCCGGTCAGTGCGCAGAC
>DASWUT010000725.1:0-13513 GCA_036401455.1 Gemmatirosa sp.
GGGGAGCCCTCATGCGTTGCAGCGCCCGGTGCTCGACATGGTGCGCGGGTCGCTTCGCCGCGGTGAAGAGAACGGTCATCTCGCTCGGCGGGTTCGCGAAGGGGGCGCGGCAGGCAGCGTTCGAGCCCGGGGCGGCGCCGATCACGCTCATCGACGGCGAGAAGCTGATCGGCCTGCTGATCGAGCACGGGGTCGGCGTGCGGACGCGCACGGTCGAGCTGCTCGAACTGGACGCCTCCGAGCTGACGTCCGCCGCCGACGGCGGAGCGTCGGCAGGTACCTGATCGCACGCGGCGTGTCGGACCGGCGCGGGAGCGCTCAGGCTCCGGGCGAATTCCGCCGAATGCAGAACTGGATCGGCGGGTCGCGGCCCCGAAACGCGCGCTTCGTCCCACCCCCCCACCGGCACGCTCGCGCCTCTTGCTGAGACCGTGATTCGCC
The DNA here is from genome assembly GCA_036401455.1 of Gemmatirosa sp. GTDB lineage: Bacteria > Gemmatimonadota > Gemmatimonadetes > Gemmatimonadales > Gemmatimonadaceae > BPUI01. The sequence goes on from DASWUT010000725.1 coordinate 442, forward strand.
TGCAGGTTGTCGCGTGACGCACGTCACCCATCCGTGCCCGCGCAGACGCGCAACCGCGCTCCCCGCTCGCGACGACGCACCCGGGCGCCCCACGTTCCCCCTCCCGCCGCATGGAAGAGTCCGTCCACGAGCAGATCGCGTTCGGCTCCGACGACTTCGCGGAGAACCCCGAGCCACGCTGTCCGGTCGTGCTCCTGCTCGACACGTCCGGCTCGATGGCGGGGGAGCCGATCCGGCAGCTCAACCGCGGACTCGTCGCGCTCAGGGACGAGCTCAACGCCGACGCGCTCGCCGCGAAGCGCGTCGAGATCGCCGCGGTGACCTTTGGCCCCGTGCGCGTCGCGCACGATTTCGTCGGCGCGAGCGCCTACGTGCCGCCGACGCTGAGCGCGGGCGGCGACACGCCGATGGGCGGCGCGATCCTGCAGGGCCTCGACCTGCTGCGGCAGCGCAAGGCCGTGTACGAGGTCAACGGCATCGCGTTCTACCGCCCGTGGGTCTTTCTCATGACCGATGGCGCGCCGACCGACCGGACCGACGAGGCGATCGCGATGCTCCGTGAGGGCGAGGCGAGCCGGTCGTTCTCGATGTTCGCCGTCGGGATCGGCGGGGCACGGATGGACGTGCTCGCCCAGCTCTCGCCCGCGCGGCCGGCGCTCCGGCTCGACGGACTCCGCTTCCGCGACCTGTTCGTGTGGCTCTCCAACTCGATGCGCTCGATCTCCCAGTCGACGCCGGGCACGAGCGTCCCGCTCGCCAATCCGACCACAGCCGGCGGGTGGGCCTCGATCAGCGCCTGACCGGGTGGCGCGTCGTGCAGGCGTCGGTGGCGGGGACGTCGCACGCGGCGACGGGAACGCCCTGCCAGGACGCCTCCGCCGTCGCGCGCCTCGCGTGCCCCGACGGCGAGGTCCTCGCGCTCGCCGCGGCCGACGGCGCGGGGAGCGCCCGACTGTCGCACGAGGGGGCGTCGCTCGCCTGCGCGGCGATCCTCGGCGAAGTGCGCGACGCGCTCGAACGCCGGCCGCTGCGCACGATCACGCGCGACACCGTCGAGGCCTGGTTCCTCGGCGTGCACGCGGCCGTCGCGGACCGCGCCGCGGCACTCGACGCGACCGCGCGCGACCTCGCCTGCACGCTGCTGCTCGCGGTCGTCGGCCCGGACACGGCCGTGTTCGCCCAGATCGGCGACGGCGCGATCGTCGTCGACGCCCCCGAGCCGGCCGAGTACGCGCCCACCGGCTGGCCGCAGTCCGGCGAGTACGCCAACATGACGTTCTTCGCGACCGAGCCCGAGGCCCTGTCGCGACTCGACGTCACGGTCATACGCGACCGCATCGTCCACGAGGTTGCCCTCTTCTCGGACGGGCTCCAGGGGCTCGCCCTCCGCTTCGAGGACCGCACCGCGCACGCGCCCTTCTTTCGGCCGATGTTCGCACAGCTCCGCGGCCAGACGATCGACGACGCGCCGGGGCTGGAACCCGCACTCCGACGCTTCCTCGACTCGCCGCGCGTCAACGCCCGCACCGACGACGACAAGACGCTCGTGCTCGCGACGCGGCGCGCCGCGACGCCGGCCGCCGCGGACGTCGCCGGCTGATCGGATGACGATCACGTCGGCGCGACACGAGCGGCTGGTCGATACGGCCGGGCGCCTGCTGCACCTCGGGCGGGAGCTCGGGCGGGGCGGCGAGGGGAACGTCTACGAGATCGCCGACGCCCCGGAGTTCGTCGCCAAGCTGTACCACGACGTCGCCGACGCCGCGAAGGCGGAGAAGCTCGACGCGATGGTCCGAGCGGCGAGCCCCGCGCTGACCGAGGTCGCCGCCTGGCCCACGACGACCCTGCATCCGCGCCGAAGCGCCGGGGGCGCGGACGCGCCCGTCGTCGGCCTCGTCATGCCGCGCGCGAACGGGGCGCCGATCCACCGCCTCTACTCGCCGGTCTCGCGCCGGACCGACTTCCCGAACGTCGACTGGCAGCGGCTCGTCATCGTCGCGCACAACGTCGCCGCCGCGATGGCCCAGGTCCACGCGGCGGGGCACGTGATCGGCGACGTCAATCAGGGCAACCTGCTCGTCGCGCCCGACGGGCGCGTGCGCCTCATCGACTGCGACTCGTTCCAGATCCGCGACGGATCGCGCTGGTTCGCGTGCGAGGTCGGCGTCGGCCACTTCACGCCGCCCGAACTGCAGGGCCGGAGCTTCGCCGGCGTCGTGCGCACGCCCAACCACGACGCGTTCGGGCTCGCGGTGCTCGTCTTCCACCTGCTGTTCATGGGCCGGCACCCGTTTGCGGGGCGCTACGCCGGGCCGGGCGACATGCCCCTCGAGCGGGCGATCGCGGAGTTCCGCTTCGCCTTCGGACGGAACGCGGACCGCGTCGCGATGGCCCCGCCCCCCAACACGCTCCCCCTCGCCGACGCCTCGCCGGGCGTCGCCGACCTCTTCGAGCGGGCGTTCGGCCCGGACGGAGCGCGGGACGGCGCCCGCCCGACCGCCGTGGAGTGGAAGAACACCCTGAAGACGCTCGCCGACGAGGTGGTGACGTGCGCCGTCGCGCCGGGGCACCGGTACCCGCCCGGCCTCGGCGCCTGTCCCTGGTGCGCGATCGCCGCCGCCGGGGGACCGGACTTCTTCGCGAGCGTGCTCGTCGCGGTCCACCACCTGGCCGGGTTCGACGCGGTCGCGGTCTGGGGGGCGATCCTCGCCGTGCCGACGCCGGATGCCCAGCCCGCGCATCCGGCCGTGCCGACGACGCCGCCGGTGGCGACGCAGCCGATCCAGCGCTGGCGCTGGCTTGCGTGGCGCGGTCACCAACTCGTCGCCTTCGCGGCCGGCATCGCGTTCGCGGCGGGAAGCACGACGCTCGGCACCCCCGCCCTCGCCGTCGCGGCCGGACTGTCCATGCTCTTCCTCGGGCTGCGGCGCGGCTCGGGGCTCGTGCAGGAGCGCGCCGACCGCACGCGCACGTTGGAGACCGCGCGCGCGCGACTCCGCAGCATCGAAGCCCGCGCCGCCCAGGACCACGGCGGAGCAAGCGCGCGGTTCGCCGCGAAACGCCAGGCGCTCGACGCGCTGCGGGCAGAGTACCTCGGCCTCGACGCCGCGCGGCAGCGCGCGCGACAGGAGCTGGACGCGAAGCGCCGCGAGCACCAGCTGCAGCAGTACCTCGACGGCCACGTCATCGCGACGAGCGGCGTCCCGGGGATCGGCACCGGGCGCGCGGCGACGCTGGCGTCCTACGGCATCGAGACCGCGGCCGACGTGACCTACGCAGCGGTCGTCGCCGTTCCCGGCTTCGGTGGCAAGCGGGCCAACGATCTCGTCGTGTGGCGAGCATCGATCGAGCACACGTTCCGGTTCGATCCCACGAGGAGCGTCGATCCGGCCGCGGTCGCGGCGCTGGAGACGCGGTTCGCCCGCCGCCGCGACGAGATCGAGCGGGCGCTCGCCGCCGGGCCCGCCGCGCTCCGCCAACTCGGCAGCGTGGCGACCAGGCTCCGAGAGCAGGTGACGCGCGATCTCAGCGCGCAGCAGGTCGCGGTCGGCACCGCGACGGCGAACGTCGCCGCGGCGACCGGCCGCACCCTCCCCATCCGCCACCGCGCACTTGGCTGGGGGATCGCCGCCGCACTCACGATCGTCTCGGGAACCGGCGTCTCGCGCCTGCTCGGTCCCCACCACGCCGCCGACGCCGGGGTCCCGACGGCCGACCTGCGAGCGTACCTCGCGCCGCCCCCTCCGGTCAGCGCGCCCCCCGCGCTCGCCGGGCCGGCCGCGGCGTCACGCCCCGCGCCGCGCGGGCCTAACGGATCGACGTACTTCGAGTTCCAGGTCGAGAAGCAGGCCGCGACGGTGCCCGGCACGCTCTCGGCGACCTACCCCACGGCGCTCAGGGCCGGCTACTTCGGCGGCGACGGAAAGGTCGTCGCGCAGTTCGTCGTCGACCCGTCGGGGCACGCCGACATGCGCACGTGGAAGGTGCTCGAGTCGACGAACGACCTGTTCAGCCAGGCGGCACGGGACGGGGTGAGCAGGGCGCAGTTCTACCCGGCCGAGATCGGCGGACGGAAGGTGAAGCAGCTCGTGCAGCTGCCGTTCACGTTCACCCTCACGCGGTAGGCACGTGCCCGGGCATCCGCCCGGAGCACGTGGGCGGAAGCGGCCGCACGGGCGCCCTACAACCGCGGATCGACCGGCTCGCTTTCGAGCGCGAGCACGCCGAACACGCACTCGTGCACGCGCCGGAGCGGCTCGCGGCGGACGAACCGCTCCAACCCCTCGATGCCGAGGGCGAACTCGCGAAGCGCGAGTGAGCGCTTCGCGTGGAGCCCGCGCGCGCGCAGCCGCTCGAGGTTCTCGGAGAGCGTGTACTCCGGGCCGTAGATGATCCGCAGGTACTCGCGCCCCCGGCACTTCACTGCCGGCTGCACGAGCCCGCGCGCGCCACGCGCGACGAACGCCATGGGCTTGACGACCATTCCCTCGCCCCCGCGCGCGGTCATCGCCTCCCACCACGCGGTTACGTCGGACTCGGCCGCGGGGTCGGAGAGGTCGACGGTGCGGTGTGCGGTCGCGAACAGCACGCCCGTGTCGTCCGCGGCGCACAGCGTGGCCACCTGCGCCATGTGCCACGCGTGATCCTTGTCCGTGTGCACGGCGCCCTCGGTCGCGAGCACGTGGAACGGGGCGAGCTTGAGGTCCGCGACCGACGTCACCGGCCACGAGTAGCGCCGGTACGCCGCCGTGTACCGCGCGGCCAGCACCCCACGCTCGGCGAACCGCTCGCCTAACGCCCCGACGTCCAGACCGCGGGCGGCCGCCGTCCGGAGCGCGCCCACCGCCTCGGGCAGCGCGGCGCCGGCCGCGGCGCCCACCGCCGCGTACTGCTCGCGGATGAGCACCTGCGCTTTCGCCGACCACGGCATCAGCTCGCAATCCAGGATGGCCCAGTCGCTCGCGTACGCGTCCCAGCATCCGGCGCGGTCCATCGCCCCACGCACGATCCCGAGCAGCGCGCCCTCGACCGCCGCGTCGTCGAAGAAGCGACGGCCGGTACGCGTGACGACGATCCCGGCGTCCTCGCCGACGACGCCGAAGCGGCGACGCGCGACGTCCGCGTCCCGGCAGACGACCACCACGGCGCGCGATCCCATGTGCTTCTCCTCGCACATGACCGCGGGTACGCCCTGGTTCCGGAAGTACGCGAATGCCTCGGTCGGGTACTCGAGGTAGCCCTCGCGCTTCGTCGTTTCGGAGGGCGACATCGTCGGCGGCAGGTAGGCGAGCCACTTGGGATCGGCCGCGAACCGGCTCATCACCTCGACCGCGGCCGTGGCGTTCTCCTCGCGGATCGTCACCGTGTGGTGCAGGCGCGTCGAGACGATGCGCTTGCCCGTCACGTCCGCAAGGTCGAGCATGTCGTCCTCACGGTGCTGCGCCGACCGCCCGTCGCCCGCGGCCGCTTCTGCGTTGGGCAGGAACGGCCGCGCGGGTTCGGCGTACGTGCGCGCGGCCGGCACCGAGACCAACGCCTTCTCCGGCCAGCGGAGCGCGGTCAGCTTCCCACCGAACACAGCACCCGTGTCGATGTTGAGCGTGCGATTGAGCCACTCGGGCTCGGGCACGGGCGTGTGGCCGTACACCACGTGCGCACTCCCGCGGTACTCCGCGGCCCAATTGTACCGGACTGCGAGTCCGAAGTCGTCGGTCTCCCCCGTGGTCTCGCCGTAGAGCGCGAAGTCGCGCACCTTGCCCGACCCGCGCCCCTGCATCGCCTCCTTCATCCCGGCGTGCGCGACCACCAGCCGGCCGTCGTCGAGCACGTAGTGGCTCACGAGGCCGTCGAGGAAGTCGGCGGCGCGCGTGCGGAACTCGGGCGTCTCGTGCTCGAGCTGCGCGAGCGAGTCCGCGAGGCCGTGCGTGATCTGCACGTCCTTGCCGCGCAGCTTGCGCACGAGCTTCAGGTCGTGGTTGCCGGGCACGGCGAGCGCCGTCCCGGCCTCCACCATCTGCATCGCGATGCGCAGCACGTCGGGCACGCGCGGGCCGCGGTCGACGAGATCACCGAGGAACACGGCCTTACGGCCATCCGGGTGGCGGTACACGCCAGCGTCGTCGCGCGTGTAGCCTAACGTGGCGAACAATGTTTCCAGCTCGTCCGCGCACCCGTGCACGTCACCGACGAGGTCGAACGGGCCGTGCTCGTGCTTCTTGTTGTTCCACAGCGGCTGCCGCTCGATGGCGACCGCGGCGACGTCCGCCTCGCTCTTGAGCACGTGCACGTGCCGGAAGCCCTCGCGCCCGAGCCCGCGGATCGAGCGCTGCATCTGGCTGCGCTGCTGGCGGATGACGTGGGGGCCGAACGTGCGGTCCGTGCGCTCACGGTTGCGTTCCTCGCACAGTCGCTCGGGGACGTCGAAGACGATGGCGACGGGCAGCACGTGGTACTCGCGCGCGAGCGCGACGAGCGGCTTGCGCGCCTCGGGCTGCACGTTGGTCGCGTCGACGACGGTGAGGAGGCCGCGCTCGAGCCGTCGCGCCGCTATCGTGTGCAGCACCTCGAAGGCCGCCTTCGTCGACGACTGATCGTTCTCGTCGTTCGAGACGAGCCCGCGGCAGAAGTCGGACGACAGCGTCTCGAACGGGGCGAAGTGGGCGCGCGCGAACGTCGACTTGCCGCACCCCGAAGGGCCGACGAGAACGACGAGTGCGAGTTCGGGGATGGTGAGTGTCATCGTGCAGGTCTCGTTCGCTTACGCGGTCACGACCGCCGCGCGCCGAATGCGCCGCAGCAGGTCCCGGATCGGCTCGCCGGTCGTCGGCGCGTCGGGAAGCGTACTCCGCTCCGACGCGTCGACGAGGCGGGCGCGCAGCCGGAGGTACTCCTGCCCATGGAAGCTGACGTCGGCGTCGCCGAGCGCGCCGTGCTCACTGCCCGCGACCTTGCGCGCGACCAGTTCGTGGACGTAGGGCAGTCGCTCGCCCGCGTCCAGCGCGTCGTTGCACGCGAGCAGGTTCGCATTCACCTCGCCGGTGCGCATCAGGTGGGTGCCGGTGAGCAGGACGCGGTAGACGTAGAGCAGCGGCTTCACGCGCCGCGGCCGTTCCTTGTCGAAGAGCTGCCACTGGTTGTGGGCGAAGCCGAGGTAGTGCCGCACGCACGTGCGGGTCGCGCACCCTCGCGCGAGCGCGACGAGTTCCGCGTGCTCTGGCGTGGTGTGGACGACCAGCGGCGAGGTGACCTGCTCGAGCACGTACCCGTTGTTGCGCAGCAGGAGCGCGAAGAACTTCCGCACCTCGTGCGTCACGAGGTCCACCTCGACGGGTTCGCCGAGAGCGGTCTCGCGCACGTGCGACCGCTTCACCGTCTCCTCGACGCGGTCGAGCCCCGTCAGGAGCTCGACCGGCGCGACGTGTGCCCCACGCAGGTCGACGTCGGAATCCGGTGACGCGAAGCCGTACAGGTGCGCCCCGCTCACCGTCGCGAACAGCAGCGGGAACGGGTGCTCGGCCACCTCGGCCCGTACGCGGGCGTCGCTCGCGATCGTCGGTGCGTTGTCAGGTGTGGTCATCGTCGGTCACCATGCGGCGGCGTGCCCAGATGAGGAACGCGTTCGCGCGCGCGTAGTCGGGCCGGTCCGGCAGTCGTGTGGTCTCGAGTGCGCGGTCGAAGTCGCGGTGTAGCGCGAGGCGCCACGCGTCCACCTCCGCCCACGCCACCTCGCCGTGCTTGATCGCGAGCAGGCGCACGCGCTGCGCGTCATCCACGCGCACGGGGACGTGCCCCTCGCGGAGTGCGGTCACGCCGGCCGTGAGCAGGCGCACGAGGTGCATCGCGTGCTTCCACTTGATCGCGCCCGTCGTGCGAAGATCCTGCTCCATGCGCTTGAACTGGCTCAGCACGTAGCCGTTGTAGGTCTGGTAGACCAGCTTCGAGAGGAACACGCCGCGCATGCCGAGCAGCTCGTCGGCGACCGGCGAGGTGTGCTCGACCTCGGGTGTGTAGAGACATTCGAGGATGTTCGGGTTCGCCTTGAGGGCGAGCACGACGAACTTGCGCAGTTCCCAGTAGACCTCGTCGGTCTTGCGATTCTCGAGCTGCTCGGGGACGCCGTAGAGCGACCAGTGCCGTGCGGCGGGGGCCAGGTAGATCCCGCGGCGGTCGATATCGGAGTGCTCGTGCGCGAGTCCGTACGCGTGCGAGCCGAGCAGGCACCGGTAGACGACGTGCGCGTACAGGTCGTGGTCGTCCAGCACGGCCGCGGCTTCGAGGTCGTCGCGCTGCACGTGCTTGGCGATGCTCAGCTCCTGCCGCGTGAGCGACAGCTCGCGCCCGTCGGGGAACCGCACGCGGTACGCGTGGGTCGCGTCGTCGGGCGCGCGCACGACCACTCCGGCCGCGCCGAGCGGGCACGTGACGGAACCGGCCGCGTCGCGCACCTCGACCCGCGACACGACCTGCGTACCCGCCGGGATGAGGAGATGCGTCCCGCGCACGGTCTGCATCGTCCGGTCGACCTGTGTCACGTGCTTCATGCTCATGGCGCTGCCTCGTCTCTCGTCAGGTCCGCGTGAAGATCCCCATCTGCGTCGGCGCGCCGACCGCGTCGTCGACCGGCCCCACCGGCGCGAACCGCACCGCGTAGCCGAACCGCGCGGCGACGGCGTTGGCCCAGGCCTCGAACTCCTGGCGCGTCCACTCGAACCGGTGATCGCGGTGTCGGAACTTGCCCGCCGGCAGCGTCTCCCACCGCACGTTGTACTCGGCGTTCGGCGTCGTCACGACCACCGTGCCCGGCCGCGCGAACTCGAACGCGACGCGCTCGAACGCGGCGAGCCGCGGTGGGTCGAGGTGCTCGATCACTTCGACCACGGCGGCCGCGTCGAACCCGGCGAGGCGGGCGTCGCGGTACATCAGCGAGCCATGCATCACGGCGATGCGCTCGCGCTGCAGCGCCGGCAGACGGTCCAGCTTGAGCCGATCCACCGCCACCTCCAGCGCGCGATGCGACACGTCCATCCCAACGATCCGCGTGAACTGCCGGTCGTCGAGCAGCAGCCGGAGCAGTCGCCCCTCGCCGCAGCCGAGGTCTACGACCGACGTCGCCCCGCTCGCGCGCAGCACGCCGAGCACCATGGCCAAGCGCTGCGTGTGCAGGCTGAGCGGCCGTTCGAGCGCGCCCTCCTCCGCGTCGCGCACGAGCGGTACGCCGTCGCTGGCGGACGCGCCGTCGGCCGTCACCTCGTCGGCGCCGGGCGCCTCCTCGGCCACGAGGCGGCTGACCGCGTCGCGCACGAGCGACGTGCGGTGCTTGAGGTAGCGCCGCATGATCAGCTCGCGCTCGGGGTGCGATGCGAGCCACCCCTCACCGACGCGCAGCAGCTTCGCCACCTCGTCGTCGCCCACCCAGTAGTGCTTCTCGTCGTCGAGCACGGGGATCAGCACGTACAGGTGCGCGAGCAGCTCGGCGACACGCCGCGTACCCGTCAGCGTGACCGTGTAGTACCGGCTCTCGCCCCACACCGGCTGTTCGGCGTCGAGTGCGTGAGGCACGGCGACGATCTCGTAGCCGAGCGGCTCGAACAGACGCTGGAGCAGGACCTCGCCGCCGCGGCAGGGGACGACGGCCAGATGTGCCGTGAGCGGGATCGGTGTCGCCGCGAGGTCCGGCCGCTCCTTGCTGCGGCCGCTCATCGCGGTGCTGAAGGCATCGGCGATGGCCACGCTCAGGAACGACGACGCGACGTACGGCCGGTCGTTGACGTACTGCGCGAGCATTCCCCCGTCGCCCTCCGGTCCACGCCGCCCGCGCACGAGGCCGACCGGGTCGACGTCGAGCAGCAGCGCGACGGTGCAGCGCTCGTCCGACGCCTCCGGGTAGAACACGTGCGCGCGCCCGAACGACAGCTCGGCGCTCTGCGCGCGCGCCGGGTTCTTGTGCAGCAGGTAGCCGAGGTCGGTGGCCGGCCGGTGTGTCGTGGTGATCGTGAGCAGCATGCGAGGCGAGGAGGGGAGCGGTGGCGCCGACGGCAGGGCTCGAACCTGCGTCCACCCGGAGACGAGCCGGGCGCTCTACCACTGAGCTACGCCGGGCCACACGTTCTGATGTTGCGATCCGATGTTGTGCGACGACGGTTGCGACGACACGCGTCGTCGGGATGGGGGCAGGGCTCGAACCTGCGTCCAGCCGGTCCAGAGCCGGCCGCTCTACCACTGAGCTACCCCATCCGCGACGTCCCGCGATACGTTAGGCGACCGGAACCGTCGTCTTCCCGGAGTACCACCCTGCCCGCCGGAGCGCGTCCGCCAGGTACGGGTTGGTCACCGTGACGCCGTGGACCAGCTCCGGCGTCGGGCGGAACAGCGCCGCGTGCCGGCGCGCGCGCGGTGCCGTCCAGCCCGTCTGTTCGGGGTCGAGCCCGACGCGTGCGCACGCGGCCTCGACGTCCCGCCGCGTGCACTCGGCCGTTCCCGCCAGCACCGCCCACGGCAGCGCGAGCGACGCCCACACCTCCGTGTTCGGGTCGATGCCGCTGCGGAACGTCGCGTGTCCCCACGCCACGTCCGCGGCCATCAGCCGCATTGCCTTGCCCGGGCACGCGACGTCGAGCATCGACTCGAGCCCGAGCGCGTGAAGCAGCGCGATCCAGCCATCGCGGGCCTTGTTCCACGCGCCCGCGGTGACGTTCCACGTCGTGCTGTCCATCCCGCGCCGCACGATCATGCTGCGCGGATCGGCCGCCAGCGTCGGCCAGAGGTCCGCGAGCAGCGACCCCGCATCCTGCAGCACGGCGTACCACCGCCCGACGAGCGCGCCCGCCTCGCCCGGCGTGAGGTGGGTGAGCACCACGGGCGCCGGGTACACGTGTGCGACGACGAACCACTGCGCCATCGCGCTCCGCTCGACGCGGCGCAGAAGCATCGCCGCGATCTCGTCGAACGCGCGCTGCTGCGGATCGAGCGTGAACGCGCTCCGCAGGTTGGCGCGCGCCGTGAGGTACGCGACGAAGCACGCCGTGTCCGGGTCGGCCGCGAACGCATCCCACGGAATCCGCGAGGCGAGGCCGGACTTGCCCGTCATCTGCAATTCGCGCTTGCGCAGCTCGTGGGCGAGCGTGACGACCTTCGCCTCCAGCCGCGCGAGCAGCCGGAAGCGCTTGTTGTACGCGCGGTGGCCTAACGTGAGGCCGGCCGCCTCGCGCGCCGCGCGGTCGAGCCGGTCGGCCTTGAAGTCGTTCGCGCCGTACGCCTTCCGGATGACGCCTCCAGTCTCGCGCACGAACGCCTCGACGGCCACGGGATCACCGCACAGGTCCGCGGCCAGCGGATGTGCCAACGTGAACAGCTCGACCGCCTTCGCCACCTGCCGCGCGCAGCCGATGGGCGGTGCGAAGTCCTGCAGCATCGACGTGTACCCCCACACGTTGCGCGCGAGCGAACCGCGTGCGGCCCGGTCGAGCACGCGCGCCTCGTCCCGCGCGAGCGCGGCGCCGAGCAGCTCGTGAACGGTCGCGGCGACGTCCTCCGGCCGGCGCCGCGCGCCGAGCGACGCGTGGAGCGAGGCGAGCGGCCCCGCAGGCAGGCCCGCCGCGGGCAGGCCCGAGGTCGTCGCGTACATGTCGTGACTCCGTGCAGAGGGTGAGTGGCGGTGCAAGGGAGCGCGGGTCCTACCGAACGGCGGACGCCGGGCCGGGCACAGGGAGTCGCGTTCGCCAGTGCCAGGTCAGACGGGCTGCCCGGAGGAGCCCCGCGCGGGGTGCTACGTGCGTGGTGGACGTGACCGGGGTTGTGAGCAGTGGAACGGGGCCGAACGACAAACGCCCCACCTGCACGCGTGCGCAGGTGGGGCGTGGTGCTGTGCCCCGGATCGGGGCGGGCGCACTAGCTCGTGCGCTCGCTCGCGAACCCTGCGCTGGTTCGACACGTACCCAGGTCGAACCGGCTCTTCGTCTCGGTGCTGCGGTATTCGTAGTGGCCGTCTGGCCGCGCGTCGTGCCGGAGACCGAACTGACGGTCCGCCGACCACCCGCGTCCGACGTGCTGCCGTTCGACCTGCCGTTCGACCTGCCGTTCGACGCCGAGTCCGACCACTGCGCACGCCAACGGCAGCCGGGTGTCGCCGGCCGGTGTCGTGTTCGCGAGCGGTGGAAGGGGGTGGAACGGCATCGTCGTGGGTGGAATCGTCGTGGGTGGCGCGGTGTCGGACGTGTGGTGGTCGAAACGAAAAAGTCGCGTCGCCGATGTCTCACGCCAGGCCGCCTGGGCCGGCACGGCCACGGTCACGCCGGACAGGCGTGGCGCTGGACCGTCAAGAACATCGGGACGCGACTCCCTGAGGCACACTCTACGGGACCGACGCTAGAATTGTCAACCCCCGTCGTTTCGGGCATGCGCCTGTCTCTGCTGCGTGACATACATCTCGCGTTAGTCATCGCCGGCGCGGTCGCCGCGCTCGCCGCGGTGGCCGCCGGGAACGTCGCAGCGATGATCGTCTTGCGTACCCGCGGCTCCCAACCCGCGGCTCCCAGTCGGTACAACGCTGCTTCAATTTCTTCTACGACCAGCGTCGGGCGGGCAACGGCGTTCTCAGGTGATTACGTTTGCCGGCCTGGGCGCCCATGCTCCCCGAGCGCGCCTCGCGTCGCCGTCTCTCACCCACCCGAACGGGGACTTCGATGACCGGACTCCACGCCCGCACCGCCGCGTGCGTCGCCGGATCGCTGATCTCGCTCGGCGCCGCCGCGGCGCACGCCCAGTCGATCGTCGGCACGGTCGCGAGCGGGCGCGGCCCCGTCGTCGGCGCGCGCGTCCGCATCGCCGAACTCGACCGCGTGATGCAAACCGACGCGCGCGGGCAGTTCACCTTCCCCGACCGCCCCCGCGGCACGTACCGCGTGTTCGTGACCGCGCCCGGCTACGCCGCGGCGAGTCGCACCGTCGCCGTCGTCGGCCCCGCGGCCACGTCGGCCACCTTCGCGCTCACCCTGTCCGCCGTACCGCTCGACGAGGTCGTCGTCTCCGCCTCGCCGGTCGCGCGGCCGGCGACCGAGGCGTCCCAGTCGGTGAC
>DASWUT010000726.1:0-2752 GCA_036401455.1 Gemmatirosa sp.
GACGCCACACCTCCCCTCACGCGACCGCCCCCGCGGCGAGGTGCAGCCCGGCGTGCACGTGCCGCAGCAGGAGCTTGCCATTGCTCACCGCTTCCGCGCGCTTGCGATGCACGAAATCGAGACCACCGTCCCAATCGCCGGTGTCCAGAAAGACGCGCGGGATCAGGTAGTCGTGCGTCGGCAGTCGCCCGGCGCGCCCGAGGAACGCGTAGCGGACCCCCGTCGCACGCAGCGCGCGCAGCGTCGCCCCGCGGTAGGCCCCCCACGGATACGAGAAGCAGCGCGGCGCGAACCCGAACCACTCGCGGAACCGCTGCGCACCCTCGCCGACCACCGCCGCCTGCTGGGCCGCGGGCAGCCGGCCGAGGTGCGTGTGCGCGTGCGTGTGGCCGCCAATCACGTGGCGCTCCAGCAGGTACTGCCGGTTCGCCTCGGTCAGCTCCGTATACGGCGCCGCGTCCGTGTAGCACGAAAGCTGCGACGCCGTGCAGACGAAGAAGATCGCCGTCGCGTCGTGCGCGTCGAGCACCGCGGCGAACTCGTCGTCGATCCGGCGTCCGTCGTCGAAGGTCAGGATCAGCTTGCGCGGGTTCGCTTCGCGCAGGTTGACGGACCAGCCCGCTGCACGTGCCTCTCCCAGCACCTGATCGAGCCGCGACGGCGCCAGCGAGTTCTTGACGCCCCCGGCAGACGTGACGAGGTGAGCCCCAGTGAAGACGAACCCCGGACGGTTCAGCCCGGGCAGGCCGGGGTGCAGGGAAAGCGGAGTGATACTCACGACGACCAGCAGTGTGCGAAACACTTGCGCAACTGGCAAGAGGGGATGACGCCGGAGTCACGAATCGACCGAGGTCGCGACGCAGTTGTTGCCTCTGGCCACGCGCCCGTGGCGTTGACACTCGAGCTCGCCACGCGCGCCCGATCGGCGATCAGCTGACCACGCGTCTGGACGACGCGCCGGGCCCAACGGCGACTACCCAAGCGTTGGGGCGTCTTCGCGCGAGAAGACGACGTCGGTGCGCGACGTCGGCAGCGCCGTGCCGCGCATCGCGCGGCGCGGACTGGGGTCGAAATACGCACGCGGATCGTGGTGGTTCTCCAGCACGTACCAGTGGTAGCCGTGCTCGGCGAACCGCGCGACGAGCGCCTCGACCGGCACGCCGGCAGCCCGCATCTCGTCCGGCGCGACCTCGACGACGAGCTCCATCCGCGGCGGATACGCGTCCAGATGGTCCAGCAGGTCGAGCAGGATCGGCAGCTCCGCGCCCTCGACGTCGATCTTGATCAGCCGGACCCGCGCCCGCTCGTCGGGCTCGAGCAGGTCGAGCAGCGGCGCCGCCGGCACGTTCGCCTCGAACTGCCCACCCCGCTCGGCGTGCAGCGACGTCGCTCCGCGGTTGTCCGCCGGCCCCGAGTACAGGGCCAGCGTCCCGGGGCGGTCCGACACCGCCGCGTTCACCGCCCGCACGTTGGTCGCCCGGTTCATCGCGACGTCCTCGGACAGCACGGCGTACGTGCCCGGCGACGCCTCGAACGCGACCACGCGCCCACGGTCGCCGACCAGCCGCGACGCGAGCACCGTGAAGTAGCCCATGTTGGCCCCGACGTCGACGAACACGTCCCCCGGCGCCAGCCGCCCGATGACGAGCGCCGTCAGGTTCGGCTCCCACACGCCGAAGTAATAGATGCGTGATGCAATGAAGTCGTGCAGATCGCAGCGGAAGCGTCCGCCCCACGTCGTCGTGCCCTCGAGCCGCACGCCCGGGCGGGCCGCGAACTTGTGCAGCGCGCGGTGCACGAGCGTGCCGCCGAGCGCCACGGGCCAGTGGTGGACGACGCCGCGGTTGAGGCGCGCGGCGGACCGGCGCAGGGACTGAATCATCGGGTCGAACTCCTTTCGGTGGCGATCACGGATCGCGCGGTCACGGCCGCGCGCACTCGACCGCGAGCGCCTCGCGGAATCGGGTCGGGTCCTCAACGTCGGCGAATCGCGGGTCGACGGCGTCGCCGATCTCGCAGCGGCGCACCGCGGTGAACCCCGCGGCGCGCAGCTCGTGCGCGAGCGTCGGAAAGTCCCACTGCCACTGCTGCCGGCTGCCGAGCGCCGCGGCGACCTTGGCGCGTCGCGGAAGCGTCGTCGCCACCCCGGTCTTCGTCTCGCGCAGGAACGCGTACGCGGCGAGCGGATCGTCCGACTCGACGTACCGGCGCACCGCGATCATGAGGTCCGGGACCACCGTGCGGTACACACCACCCGGCCGCAGCAGCGCGAACGCATGGCGGATCGCCGTCCGCGACTGTTCGAGCGTCAGATCCTGGAGCACGTGGCTGCTGAACATCGCGTCACACGACCCGGGCGCGACCGGCAGCCCGCGCAGGATGTCTCCGTACTCGACGTTGGGCGGAAAGCGGCGCGCGTTCTTGGAGTACAGCCGCCCGACCACCGGCACGCGCTCGAAGCGCAGCGTCGGCGACGCGTCGAAGTTGCGCCAGGTCGGCGGCGCGCAGTGGCCGCAGCCGAACTGCACGTGGGTGGCGTTGGTCATGCGCCCGCGGCGTGGTGGTCGTGATCGGCCGCCAACACACTGCGGCCATCCCCGCGCTGCAGACGACCGCGTGCGGGGCGGACGGTGCCAAACTGCACGCGCCCGAGCACCCGTGGTAGTCCAAACCCCGTGCCGCGCCGGAATGCGGCGGCCTCGCTGCGGCACGCGCCGCGCTGGCGCCGCTACTGCGGGTCGGCTACTGCGGG
>DASWUT010000727.1:0-4376 GCA_036401455.1 Gemmatirosa sp.
GCCAGGCGTGGGACGACTACGTCGAGCAGCACGTGCTCGTCCCGCTCGGGATGACGCAGACGAGCACGCGGCAGCCGCTGCCGCCGCGACTCCGCGCCGACATGTCGCAGGGCTACGCGTGGAGCGGCAGCGGCTACACCCCCAAGAAGTTCGAGTACATCACCGGCGAGTCGCCCGCGGGCTCGATCTCGTCGAGCGCGACCGACATGGCCAAGTTCATGATCGCGCACCTCGACAACGGGGCATTCCCGGGGGGGCGCATCCTCGCCGAGTCGACGGCGCTCCGGATGCACACGCGCGCGTTCGGCCACGATCCGCGGCTGCCCGGCTTCGCGCTCGGCTTCTACGAGCAGTCGAGCCATGGACTCCGCCTCATCGGACACGGCGGCGACACCGAGTGGTTCCACACCGACCTCGCCCTCATCCCGTCCGAGCGCGTCGGCGTCTTCGTCTCGTACAACACCAACACCGGCGGGGGCCTCAGCTTCGGGCCGTTCCTCACACAGTTCCTCGACCACTACTACCCCGATCCGCCGACGGTTGCCGCGCTGCCGGCCGACGCCGCGCAGCAGGCCGCGCGCGTCGCGGGCGATTACGCCTTCAACCGCCGTTCGTACACGACCTTTCAGAAGGCGCTCGGCCTCACCGGCGATATCCGCGTCACCCCGATCGACAGCGGCCGCATCCTGCTCCACTCCGCCCTCGGCGACATGCGCCTCGTCCCGGTCGGGCCGCTGCTCTACCGCGAGGACCTCGGTGGTGATCTCGTCAGCTTCAAGGCGGACGGTGCGGGCCCGGCCGAGTATGGGTTCCTCGGAATCGCGCCGATGATGGTCATGGAGCGCGTCCCGTGGTGGGCGTCGGCGCGGTTCCACTGGGGCGTGCTCGGGCTCGGCGTCGCCGTGTTCGTCGCGACGGTGTTCGCCGCGGTGCGACGGGCCATCCGCCGTCGACGCGGCGATCCGCTGCGCGCGGACGCGCTCCCCGGGCGCTGGCTGCTCGTCGCGCTCGCGGTGCTCAACGTCGCCTTCCTCCTCGCCGTCGCCGCGATCCTCGGCACCTCCGGCGGGCTGCTCGAGGGGCCGCTGACCGGACTCAAGGTCGCGCTCGCCTTACCGGTCATCGGCGCGGTGCTCGCGCTGGCCGCGGCCGGGGCGTCGGTCGTGCAGTGGCGTGACCACGTCGGGACGCGCGGGGCGCGGCTGCGCTACAGCGCGACCGTCGCCGTCGCGCTCCTCTTCGTCTGGTCGCTCAATCAGTGGAACCTGCTCGGGTGGCGGATGTGAGCACGGCGCGCCGCAGAACCGTTGGGCGCCTGGCCCACCTCGCGCGCGCCGCGACGTGCGCGGCGGTGTGGTGGTGCGTGCCGGCGCGCGCCGCCGCGCAGGCGGCCGACGACACCGCCTACGACGTCGTCATCCGGAACGGCCGCGTCCTCGACGGCGAGGGGAACCCGTGGGTGCGTGCCGACGTCGCGATTCGCGGCGGACACTTCGTCCGCATCGGCACGATCGCCGGGCGGGGGCGCACCGAGATCGACGCCGCGGGCCGCTACGTCAGCCCCGGGTGGATCGACATGCTCGATCAGTCGGGCGACGTGCTGGCGAAGAATGGGCATGCCGAGAATAAGCTGCGGGAGGGGGTGACCACGGCGATCGCCGGCGAGGCCGGCACGCCCGTGCCCGCGGCGCAGCTGGCCGGGTACCTCGCCGGTCTGCAGCGGAGCGGCATCAGCCTCAACTTCGGCACGTCGTACAGCGAGACGCAGGCGCGCGTCGCGGTGCTCGGCCAGTCGGCGCGCGCGGCGACCGCGGACGAGCTGGCGCGCATGCGCACGATCGTCGACACCGCGATGCGCGGCGGCGCGCTCGGGATCACGACCGCGCTCATCTATCCGCCCGCGAGCTACAGCACCACCGACGAGCTGGCAGAGGTGGCGCGGGCGGCCGCACGTTACGGTGGGGTCTACGCGAGCCACGTGCGCGGCGAGGGGCGCGAGGTCGTGGGCTCGGTGCGGGAAGCGATCGCGATCGGGGAACGCGCCGGGGTGCCCGTCGAGATCTTCCACCTCAAGGTCGCCTACCAGCCGGGGTGGGGCGTGCTGATGGACTCGGTCGGGCGCACGATCGAGGCGGCGCGTGCGCGCGGGCTCGACGTCGCGGCCGACATGTACGTCTACACGGCCGGCGGCACCGCGCTCGCCGCCACCATCCCGAGCTGGGCGTTCGAAGGCGGGATGGACTCGCTCCGGGCGCGCCTCGCCCGCCCCGAGGTACGCGCGCGACTCAAGCGTGAGGTCGCGACCGGTTCGCCCGGATGGTGGAACATCATCGAGGCCGCGGGCGGCTGGAACAACGTCGTCGTCTCCGGCGTCGACAACCCCGCCAACGCACGCTTCGAGGGCAGGAGTGTCGCCGAGATCGCGCGCATGACGGGCAAGGACCCCGCGGATGCGGCGTGGGACATCGTCGCGCAGGGCCGCACCGACGGGCCGGGCGCGATCTACCACATGATGGGCGAGGGCGACATCGAGACCGCGCTGCGCTATCCGTGGACGAGCATCGGCAGCGACGCGAGCGGCATCCTCACGGCGCCCGCTGCCGACGGAACGGGGCAGGAGCACCCGCGCGCGTTCGGCAACTTTCCGCGCGTGATCGCGCGGTACGTGCGTGAGCGACACGTGATCACGCTCGCCGACGCGGTGCGCAAGATGAGCGGCTGGCCCGCGACGCGCATGCACCTCGCGGGGCGCGGCACGATCGCGGTCGGCAACTGGGCCGACGTTACGATCTTCGATTACGACACGATCCAGGACCGCGCGACATACGAGCGCCCGTCGCAGTTCGCGACGGGTATCGACTGGGTGCTCGTGAACGGCGTCGTCACCGTCGACCACGGGCGGCACACGGGCGCGACGGCGGGCCACATTCTCTGGGGCCCGGGGTGGGCCGGCACGGCGCAGCCGTGACCGAGCACGCGCTGCGACGCACGCTCGGCCTGCGCGACCTCGTCCTGCTCGCCGTCGGCACGGTCATCGGATCGGGGATCTTCATCGTCCCGGCGACCGTACTGCGGCAGACCGGCGGGTCGGTCGGCGTCGCGCTCGCCGTGTGGATCGCCGCCGGGGTGCTCTCGCTGTTAGGCGCGCTCACCTACGGCGAGCTCGGCGCGGCGCGCCCCGAAGCGGGTGGGCTCTACGCGTACGTGCGCGACGCGTTCGGGCCGCTGCCGGCGTTCCTGTATGGCTGGACCGCGTTCTTCGTCATCGCGAGCGGGTCGGTCGCGACGCTCGCCGTCGCGTTCGCGTCGTACGCGCAGCAGTTCGTGCCGCTCGGCGCGGTCGCCGCGAAGGTCGTCGCCGTATCGATGATCGTCGCGGTGATGCTCGTCAACGTCCGCGGCGCGCGACAGGGCGCCGACGTGCAGAACGTGAGCACGGTCGTCAAGGCGGGCGCGATCGTGCTCGTCAGCATCGTGCTTCTCGCCCTCGGCCGCGGTGGGCACGGGCCCGGAACGCCGGCCGTGGCGTCTGCGAGGCTCGACGGCTCGCTGCTCTCGGGCGTGGGGCTCGCGATGATCGGCGTGCTGTGGGCCTACGAGGGCTGGCAGTACGTCACCTTCTCGGCGGGCGAGACCGTAGACCCGCAGCGCGTCTTTCCGCGCGGCATCATCGCGGGGACGGCGCTCGTGATCGGCATCTATGTCCTCGCGAACGTCGCCTACGTCGCGGCGCTCGGCGCACCAGCCGCCGCGCACAGCGACCGCGTCGCGGCCGACGCCGTCGGCGCCGTGTTAGGCCCCGCGGCAGCGAAGGTGATCGCGGCGGTGATCCTCGTGTCGATGTTCTCCGCCGCCAACGGCATCACGCTCACCGCGCCGCGCATGTACTACGCGATGGGGCGCGACCGGGTGTTCTTCGCCCGACTCGGTGACGTGCACCCCCGCTTCGGCACGCCGGCGTTCGCGATCGTCGCCAGCTCGGCGTGGGCAGTCGCGCTCGCGGTGACCGGCACGTTCGAGCAGCTGCTCACCTACGTGGTGTTCGTCGGCTGGATCTTCTACGCGCTCGGCGCGCTCGCGATCTTCGCCTACCGGAAGCGCGAGCCGGACCGGCCGCGACCGTTCCGCACGCCGGGCTACCCCGTGACGCCGCTGCTCTTCGTGCTGTCGGCGGCCGCGATCGTCGTGAACACGATCGTGACGCAGCCGGCCCGCGCCGCCGTCGGGCTCGGCATGGCGCTCGTCGGCGTGCCTGTGTTTTTCGTGTGGCGGGCGCGGGTGGCGCGGGTCGCCGTCGCACGATAGCGGGCGTGAGTCCGGCGTTACCTTCCCGCCCCGTACGCGTTGGCCGGGCGGCACCCGCCCGTGCCGCTCCT
>DASWUT010000728.1:0-1754 GCA_036401455.1 Gemmatirosa sp.
ATGTCGAGCCCCGCGAACAGCGGCTCGCCGGCGCCCAACAGGACCGGGCTCACGGCGAGGTGCAGCTCGTCGACGAGGCCGGCGGCGAGGTACTGGCGGATCGTCGCGGCCCCGCCGCCCAGCCGGACGTCGCGGCCGCCCGCGGCGGCGCGCGCCTGCGCCAGCGCGTCACCGACGCCGCCGGTGACGAAGTGGAACACGGTCCCGCCCCGCATCTCGAGCGGCGGCCGCGCGTGGTGCGTGAGCACGAACGCCGGCACGTGGTACGGCGGCTCGTCGCCCCACCAGCCCCGCCAGCGGTCGTCGGGCCACGGGCCGCGCACGGGGCCGAACATGTTGCGGCCCATGATCCACGCGCCGACGTTCTCGAAGCTCTGCGCGGCGAAGCGATCGTCGACCCCCGTCTCGCCATCGCCGGGGAGGCCGTGCATCCGGAGCCATGTGCGGGTGCTGAAGAACCACGCCATGAGCTCGGGGCCATTGACGCCGAGCGGGTGCGCGAGGCTCTGGTCGGGGCCGGCGCCGAAACCGTCGAGCGAGACGGCGAAGCTGTGGACGCGCAGTCTGGACATGCAGTGCGTTGGTGGTTGGCTGGTGGCGGGACCGGGTGGTGCGCCGCCCAACGCTGAAGTTAAGCTGCGGGTCGTGCCCGCGAGCGGCAGGTTCCCTGCGAGGAGGCCGGCGGAGGAGCGGAGGTTCCCGGCGTACCCGGCCGCTGCAACGCCTCGTTGGACGGCTGGCGGGTACAGACCGGAGACATGGGGAACACCGCGGCCCGAGGACATCAGTACCACTCGGGTCAGGGGTCGGTCGTCGATCTACGATACTGCTTGTTCCGGTTGTGCGCACCGTGGATCGTGAGGTCGCGCTCGTCGACGCGGCCGAGGAGCACGGGGTCGAAGTACACGGACCAGATCCCGTCGTCGATCTCCTCGAGTCCCACGTACTCTTCGGCGCGCACGTGGCTCACGTTGACCCAGCGGTTATGCCAGCGCACGCCGCCGTCGCGGCTCACGTAGCGCACCTCGAAGTGCCCCGGGTACTCGGGCTCGGGCAGCCGTGCCGGGTACGCCCGTGGGGAGGGCGCGTAGCGATCGGCCGGGGGGTCGTTGCCCAAGGCCGCGTGCGGGCGCTCGTCGTTGTACTTCATCCGAAAGACGGCAAAGCGGCGCTGCTGCGCGGCGAGCGAGGCCCGCGCCGGCCGCGTCGCCTCGGCCTTGCGCGTGCGGTGCATGCGCTCGTGCTGCCCGTTCTGCTGCGGCGAGGACGGCTCGATCAGCTCGGGGGTGATGCCCCACGCCGAGCGTGCGGAGCGGCGGCCCAGCGCCGCCGTGGCGACGGGCACGCCGGTGTCGCTCCGGATGCGCGTGGGCAGGCCGTAGGTGCGGAACAGGCGCTCGAACACGGGGCGCGCGCCGAGCGTGGCGACGCTCGGCAGCCCGCGGCAGCCCGCGGCCGGCGAGGAGGTAGCGCGAGTAGCCGTCGCACACCGTGAGCGGGTAGCAGTACACGCCGTCGCCCGTGCGGAACTGCCCCTTGAAGTCCACCGTCCACGTGGCCTTCGGCGCGTCCTTCACCGTCGTCGGGCGCCCGGGGTGGCCCGGGTGTGGTCGACGGCGCCGCGCGCGCACGAGGCCGTGGCGCTTGCGCAGCGCGCCCACGGTGCTCGCCGCGGGCCAGGGCACGCGCGGGTGCCGGCGCGCGCGGTAGGCCAGCAGCTTGCGCGGGCCCCACGTCGGATGCCGCGCGCGACA
>DASWUT010000729.1:0-1862 GCA_036401455.1 Gemmatirosa sp.
CGCATGGGGCGCAGCCCGAAGGTGAGCGTGCTCAACGCGCACAACCAGGTCTGGGACGCGCCCAACGTGTTCGTCACCGACGGCGCGAGCATGGCGTCGACCGCATGCCAGAACCCGTCGCTGACCTACATGGCGATGTCGGCGCGCGCGGCGGCGTTCGCGGTGGACGAGTTGAACCGGCGGAACCTGTAATCGACGGCCCGAATGACAGCGATGCTCGCCTACTCCGAGATTGCGACTCTCACGCGCCGCACGACACTCCAATGCCGGCCGTCTCCGTTCAGGAGATAGTTGTATGCGCGCGTGACGGAGCCCTGAGGAAATTCTGTCCGGACTATGACGTGCACGACGCGAGTCGACCCAGCGGCGCTTGATTGGCCCAACGGATCTCCGATCTGAGCGGGGACCGAGTCGCTCGCAGTTCCAATAGCCACGAACGCCGCCGGCTGCGCTGGACAGTCGCGGTGCTCCGCAGATGGTGACATGGCGCCGCCACAGGTCAGACTCGGGTGAGGCGGTCCCGTGGGACGTCGGATTCCACGTAGCACAGCCGTACGGCCGACCGTAACACGCGATGACGCGTGGACGAACGCGTCGTCCGCCCATTCAACGATCGACCAGTCGGCGCGAAGCGGCCTCGCGTCTGCGACCCAGCGAATCTGTAGCGAGTCGGCGACGTCGCGGAGTACGGCTCGGTAGATGGCGGAGTCGCATACGACGCCGTCGACCGGTACATGTTGGGCGCGACTCGGCGTGGTGATCGCCATACCGAGCAGGGCGACGCCGAGCGCGCGCAAGAGCGGTTTACCGCTCGCGAACGCGGACATGCCCGTGCGACTGCGGACTGCGTACACCGGCGAACCGGATTCGGAACGGTCGCGCACGGCCGAGCGGCAGGCGCCCCATCGCGGCTCGGATACTCTGATTGCCGTCGTACGAACTCGTACCACCGCAGAACTGCGTATCGGGCGTGTTGTATACGTCCTCGCTTGGCGCCCCCAACAGCCACATCTGGGTGAGCGAGTCGCTGATCTTGTTGTACCAGTCAGCAACGACGTTGGCGGATTGCCCCGAACACCACGCGCGTCGCCCTTCGGTCATCGGGTTGTTGCAGTCAGGGAGGCTAGTGTCATCGTCCGCATCGTCGACGACGGCCGGTGGGGGATCATCTGGCGGTCCGGGATCCGGATCTTCGCCCCCACAGCTCAGTGACACCACGGAGTCAGCGCGCGTCCCAGCAATCCGGCTCGGGCCGGCTCGACTCGACGACGCGGCTGCCCGGCGCTCAGGCCCACTCGGGGCGCCGGGATCTCCAGGGTCCCCCGGGTCGCCCGGGCCACCTCCGCCGCCGCCGCCGTCACCACAACCCTCGTCCTGCGGTCGGCCGGGGGGCGTCGGCGCGGGACGCCCTGGCGCGGCCGCGCCTGCACGCGCGACCTGTGCCTCCTCCGGCGGGCACGGGTCGGGCGGCTCGTCGTCGTCCTGCGGCATGGCGCCGGCACGCGCGGCGTCGCGCGTCCCGTGCGGTCCGGCGAGGGTCGACGTCTTCAACACCAGGCGCAGCGACCGCCAAGCTCCCGCGCGGTAGGCGGCCACGCGCCGCGCCACGAAGTCGTCCGCTCTCGGCGCGTTCGGGACGCGGCAGTTGACGACGTTCTGGATTCCGCTCACGGCGCACGTGTATCGCGCGTCGCCGGTCGGCAACCCGAGTGTGCGGCCACCAGTCCGGCCGGCCGCCGGCGTACGCCCACCGCCGACGTCTTCACGCATGAGCGATGGCGCGGCTTGACGGCTGACCCGCGGGTTTGCAGAAGCGAACGAATCACGGGACGTCACCCGCGCGGACGCGGCGGTCCGCGCGC
>DASWUT010000730.1:0-6161 GCA_036401455.1 Gemmatirosa sp.
GATGTTCGCCTGCTGCAGGCCGGCGGCGAGCTTGATCTCGCGCGTGAACCGCTCCGCCGAGAGGCCGGCGGCGAGGTCGGGGCTCAGGACCTTGACCACCACGTCGCGCTCGAGCGCCGCGTCGCGGGCGACGAAGACGCGGCTCATCCCGCCGCCGCCGAGCTCACGCTCGAGCGTGTAGCCCGCGCCCAGCGCGGTCTGGAGCCGGTCACGCAAGAGATCGGGCACTGGGGCGGGGCGAGTGACGGCACGCGCGGCGGACGGACGGCCGCACGGCGGTACGCCAACGTACTACGGGGTTCGCCGTCGGGAAACGGCGGCGGTCGCCTGGCGCAGCGGCGCTGCCCGCTTCGCGCTATGTCGTTGCCTGTTTGAGGGTTCGCGCACCCGTCGCGAGCGGGATCGCAAAATGGGTGTGCCGCCACTCCTCCCAGGGTGTTTGCCCGTGGAACGTGCGGTTCGCGCGGGGGTTGCCGGACGAGTCGCCGTTCGCGCCGCGCGAGGCGCTCGCGGGCAAGGACGCGCGCACGCTCGCGCGCGAGCTGTTAGGCATGTCGCGGGCGGAGTTCTCCGCCGTGTTCAACGGATCGCCGATGAAGCGGGCGACACTGCGCGGGCTCAAGCGGAACGCGGCCGTCGTGTTAGGCAACCCCTCAACCCGGTCGGGCAGGTGGCCGAACAGAACACGGCCGAGGCTGAACGTGGCGCTGAGCACCGTGAACGCGACCCACGCGGCGCCCCAGCCACGCTCGGCGAACAGCAGCGAGGCGAACGTGCTGATCGCGCCGAAGCCCACCGGCGCGCCCGCCCCGTACGCGGCCCAGAGCGCGGTGCCAACCCACGCGATCACCTCGCCCGCGTTGCGCGGACCGCCTAACGCGAGCCCCTGACCCAGCGCGCCGGTGATGACGACGCTCTCCGCGCCGCCGAGGAACACGCGGCCGATCAGCAGCACAAGGATGCTGGCTGACGGCGTGTGCGCGACGCGCAGCGGGAGGAGATAGAGCAGCCCCGAGGCCGCGCCCATCGACAGCCCGACGACCATCGCGCGCATCGCACCCCGCGTGTCGGCGTAGGTGCCCGCCCAGAAGCGCGAGAGCAGCGCCGCCGCGGACTCCACGCCCGCGGCGCCGCCAACCATGAACGTGCTGAACCCGAGCTACTGGTGCACGTAGAGCGGCAGCACCGGCATCGCGAGCCCGACGATCAAATACGCGACCAGCACCACCGCCATGATCGACGCCAGCGCGCCGATCATGGGCGGTGCCGGTATCGCCGCGGCGCGTTCGGGGCGTGGCGACACCGGCACCGCCCGCAGGTCAACGCGCAGCGGACGGGCGACGCGACTCTCCGTATCCCCCGTACTGCGCGTCGGTGACGTGCTCCAACCACTCGACCGCCTTCCCGTCGAGCACCTCCTGGATGGCGATGTGCTGCATGGCCGTGTCGGGCGACGCGCCGTGCCAGTGCTTCTCGTTCGGTGAGAACCGCACGACGTCGCCTGGCCGGACCTCCTCGACGGGGCCGCCCTCCCGCTGCACGCGGCCGCGCGTCGCCCCCGGCACGCCGAAGCCGCAGGACGTGCGGCACTTCGCGGCCGAGCTCCCGGCGTCCGCCTGGCGACGCTATCCCATCAAGACCGGCGCGCGCGGCGACATCGCCGCCGACTTCGCGTTCCTGCGCGTGACCCGCGCGCGCCGGGGTGGCCGGCCGGGCGCCGCGCCAGCGGAGGCGTGGCTGGTCGTGCGCCGCAGGCTGACGCCCGACGCGTCCGGGCAGCGGCTCCACCAGGACTTCCTGACCAACGCCCCCGCCGACTGTGCCCCGGACACGTTGGCCCGCCTCAGCGGCGCACGGTGGCCTATCGAGGTCGCGTTCGCCGAAGCGAAGGGCGACCTCGGGATGGCCCACTACGAGGTGCGCACCTGGCGCGGGTGGCATCACCACAGGACGCACCCCTTCCTCGCCCACCACCTGCTGCTGCGGCTGCGGGGGCGGGGGGAAAATCCCGGCCCTGACGCTCGCGGAGGCGAAGACCCTGCTCGCCGCTGTGGTGCACGAACCCGACCGGCTCAGCCTCACGCGAGCGCTGGCCATCGTGCTGTACCACCAGGAACGGAACTACGCCGCCTCCCGCTCCCACGCGGCGCGTACGGCGGCCCGCCATATACCGCGACCGCGGCGTAAGCCGAAAGTCTTGTTGTAGTACCAGGCAACTCTCTGGCGCGCGGCAGGGTCAGGATGAACGCGCTTCCCGTCCCCAGCGTGCTCTCCGCGGCGAGGTCCCCGCCCATGCCGCGGGCGAGGTCTCGACCGATGGCGAGTCCGAGCTCCGTGCCCTCCTGCGTGCGGGTCAGCCTCGCGTGCGGCGACGTTTCGTGTGCTGGGCGAAGGGTTGGCGCACGCCTCGCGCTGCGATCGGCGCTTCTTCCCCTCACCCACCAGAATCTCCGATGAGCTCGACATCCACCGCCGACCAGCACGCGCTGCAGAACCCCGTGACCCAGTACCCGCAGCCGCCCTTCCCGCGGCAACCGCAGGGCGCGCCCGGCACGGTGCACGAGATGACCCCCAAGCCCGACCACGGCGAGACGACGTACAAGGGCTCGGGGCGGCTGGCCGGCCGTCGAGCGCTGATCACGGGCGGCGATTCGGGGATCGGCCGTGCGGCCGCGATCGCCTTCGCGCGCGAGGGGGCCGACGTCGCCATCAACTACCTGCCCGACGAGGAGCAGGACGCGCGCGAGGTCGTCGCCCTCATCGAGCAGGCCGGACGTAAGGCCGTCCCGCTGCCCGGCGACATCAAGGACGAGGCGTTCTGTCAGCAGCTCGTGCAGGACGCGGTCGCCGGACTCGGCGGGCTCGACATTCTCGTCAACAACGCGGGGAAGCAGACCGCCGAGAAGGAGCTCCACGAGATCACCACCGAGCAGTTCGACCAGACGTTCAAGACCAACGTCTACGCGCTGTTCTGGATCACGAAGGCGGCGTTGCCGCACCTGCAGCCGGGCTCGGCGATCATCAACACGACGTCGATCGAGGCGTACCAGTCATCGCCGCTGCTCTTCGACTACGCGCAGACGAAGGCGTCGATCATGGCGGCCACGCACTCGCTCGCCAAGCAGCTGGCGAAGAAGGGCATCCGGGTGAACGGCGTCGCGCCGGGCCCGATCTGGACGCCGCTGCAGCCCACGGGCGGACAGCCGCAGGACAAGATCGAGCAGTTCGGCGCGCAGACGCCGATGGGGCGCCCGGGGCAGCCCGCGGAGCTCGCGCCCGTCTACGTCCTGCTCGCCTCGCAGGAGGCGAGCTACATCACCGGCGAGGTGTACGGCGTCGCGGGGGGCATGTCGCGGACGTGACCGACCGCGCATCGGCCCGTTGGTTAGGCGCGACTTCGGTCGCGCCAGCACGGCTGGGATCGCCGAGCAATCGCGGGCCGGACCGGATCGAGGAACGGCGCGTGATACCGACGCCTGCCCGAAAGGACGGGCGGCATCGCCCGCCAGGATCTCACCCCGCTCACGCGACACAGGAGCCAGCATGGCCGGTGCCCCACTCGTCATGTCCCCCGACGCCCACGGCGACGCGCGCCCGGGCTCGCGCATCAACGTCGGCCAGACCGAGCGGCTCGTCTCGGGGCTCGTCGGCGGCGCCCTCCTGCTCGCCGGGGTCCGGCGGCGGTCGTTAGGCGGCGCGGCGCTCGCGCTCGTCGGCGGCGATCTGGTCCGACGCGGCGTCACCGGGCACTGCGAGATCTACTCGGCGCTCGACGTGAGCACCGCCGACGGCGCCGAGCCGGCGGCGGGCGCGCCGAACGCGACGCAGGTCGTCGAGCGCAGCATCACGATCAACGGGTCGCCGGCCGACCTCTACCGCTACTGGCGCGATCCGCAGTATCTGGCGCACGTCCTCGGCGACGCGGCGACCGGGCGCCTCGTCGGCGAGGCGCGCGAGCACTGGGTCGTGCGCGCCCCGCTCGGGCGCGAGGTCGTCTTCGACACGGAGTACCTCGAGGACCGGCCGGGCGAGATCATCCGCTGGCGCACGCTCCCCGGCGCGGACGTGCCGCACGAGGGCACGCTGCGATTCAACGCCGCCCCCGGCGACTGGGGCACCGAGGTGCACCTGCGGGTGCGCTACGACCCGCCCGGCGGCGTGCTCGGCGACGCGGCCGCGAAGCTCTTCGCGGCGGTGCCCGACACGCTCGCGGCGCGCACCCTGCGCCGCTTCAAGAGCCTCGTCGAGACGGGGGAGCTGCCGACGCTCGCGCACAACCCGAGCGGACGCCGCGACACCACCGACGGCCGCGCCGGCGGCGTGAGCGGGGCGGGCTACGACGCGGGCGGCACGCACCTGCCGCTGAGCCATCACACCACCTGACGACGCCACCCGGACCGAGGAACCCTCACCATGCGCGCCTTACTCTGGAACGGCGTCAACGACCTTCGCGTCGAGACCGTCCCCGACCCCGAACTCGTCAATCCGCACGACGTCATCGTGCGCGTGACCGCGTCGACGACGTGCGGCTCCGACCTGCACCTCATCGACGGCTACATCCCGACGATGCGCGAGGGCGACGTGATCGGCCACGAATTCATGGGCGTCGTCGAGGAGGTCGGCCCCGAGGTCAAGAAGATCCGGAAGGGCGACCGCGTCGTCGTGCCGTCGTTCATCTGTTGCGGCGCCTGCTGGTACTGCCGGCACGACCTCTACTCGCTCTGCGACAACACCAATCCCACGCCCGAAGCGCAGGACGTCGCGCTCGGGTATCCGACGGCGGGCATCTACGGCTACACGCACGCCTTCGGCGGCTACGCGGGCGCGCATGCGCAGTACGTGCGCGTGCCGTTCGGCGACGTCGACTGCTTTCCGGTCCCCGACGGACTCAGCGACGACCAGGCGCTGTTCATGTCGGACGCGGGGCCGACGGGATACATGGGCGCGGACTTCTGCGCGCTCCGCGGCGGCGAGACCGTCGCGGTCTGGGGTGCGGGCGGCGTCGGGCTGATGGCGATGCAGAGCGCCCGACTGTTAGGCGCGGCGCGCGTGATCGCGATCGACCGCTTCCCCGAGCGACTCGCGCTCGCGCGCCAGCACGCCGGCGCGGAGACGATCAATTACGCGGAGTCCGACAGCGTGCTCGATCAGCTCAAGGAGATGACCGCCGGGCGTGGCCCCGACGCGTGCATCGACGCGGTCGGGATGGAGGCCCACGGAACGGGCGTGCAGTACGCCTACGACCGCGTGAAGCAGGCGCTTCGCCTCGAGACCGATCGCGGCCAGGCGCTCCGCGAGGCGATCATGGCCTGCCGCAAGGGCGGCACGCTCTCGATCCTCGGCGTCTACGGGCTGATGGACAAGTTCCCGGTCGGCGTCCTGATGAACAAGGGGCTCACGGTGCGGTCCGCCCAGCAGCACGGGCAGGCGTACGTGCCGCGCCTCCTGGAGCATGCGGCGCGGGGCGAACTCGACGCCTCGTACCTCGCCACGCACCACTTCCCGCTCGAGGACGCCGTGCGCGGGTACGACATGTTCAAGCACAAGACGGACGGCTGCGTGCGCGCGGTGTTCACGCCCTGAACGACAGGCCCTGAACGACAGGCCCTGAACGACAGATGCGGGGCGGCAGGCCGTGACGATCGCCACGCCGATCGCACGGCCGGGTCCGCCTAGCACTCGCGACCCGTCGCGAGGCGTGGCCGCGCCCTTGCGCGGTCCACGACGGCACGCCTTCGCCACGCCACCGCCACCCGTGCCCGGAGCACAGGTCCCATGAGTCAGTCCAACGGATCGTCCGCCCGCCCGCTCGCCGTCGTCACCGGCGCGTCCAGCGGTATCGGCCGCGAGCTCGCCAAGGTGTTCGCCCAGGAAGGATACGATCTCGTCGCTGCCGCCGAGCCGGTCGCCCACGCGGGCGTGACGCTCGACGATGCCGCCGCGGAGCTGCGAACGTTAGGCGCGCAGGTCGAGGCCGTGCCGGTCGACCTCGCGACGGTCGACGGCGTCGAGCAGCTCGCACGCCGCGTCGAGGCGCTCGGCCGCCCGGTCGAGGCGCTCGCCCTCAACGCTGGCGTCGGCCTCGGCGGCGCGTTCCTCGAGCAGCCGGTCGACCGCATCCTCAACCTCGTCGACCTCAACGTGCGCTCCACCGTGCACCT
>DASWUT010000731.1:0-2305 GCA_036401455.1 Gemmatirosa sp.
TGCCGCGGTCGTCGATTCGCTCGTACGCGCGGGCGAGCGCTGGTCGCGATTCTCTCCCGACATGATGCGCGCACTCGTCGGCCATCTGAACGTCACCGCACCGCGCGTCGTCTGGCGCGAGGGTGATGGCCCGCCGGACAGTGGCCGCGACGCACTCCCGGACGATCCAGCCCGGGCGCGCGACGGCGCGGCAGCGTTTGGCGCGGGCCGGATGCACCGGCGCGCCGGCGCGTTCGCGATCGTCGCGGCGACACTCCCGGCGCCGACGCCGGGGACACCCCGTATCGTGACGGTCATGCTCCATGACGGGACGGGGCGGCGCGACCTCCACGCACTCGCGCCGTTGCTCGACGGCGCACTGCGCGCGCAGCTCCGGCAGCTCGGGTCGTACGACCTCACGGACGTCGGGCTCGGCGTGATCATCCGCAACGAGCACGTGCCCGATGACGACGCCGCGCGCGCGACGGGCGCCGCGGCCCTGGTCCGTGGCACGATCACGGCGGCCGCTGACCATGTCGTTGCAGACGCCGCCGTCTACGACGCCCGCCACGGCGCGGCGACGCCGGTTCACGCGGAGGCGCCGACCGCTGGTGCGCCGCCGTTGCCAGCGCTCGCCATGACGCTTGCCGGGCCGCTCGCCCGCGCGGTCGCCGCCGCGGTCGAGGGGTCCGCGTCGGGCTCGTCGCGGCGGCCCTGAGTCGCGGGCCCTCTGCTGCGAACGCTGAGCGGCGTTCCTCGCGTCGTCGCGCCGCCCCCACCCTCCAACCCGATCCATGCCCTCCCGCCCCTACGTCCTCGCCGACGCGCCCTGGCGCGACGTCGCGAACACGCGCTACGACGTCGCCGTCCTGCCCTGGGGCGCGACCGAGGCGCACAACTAC
Source organism: Gemmatirosa sp. (assembly GCA_036401455.1). GTDB lineage: Bacteria > Gemmatimonadota > Gemmatimonadetes > Gemmatimonadales > Gemmatimonadaceae > BPUI01. Next base: position 882 of record DASWUT010000731.1, read on the forward strand.
CACCTGCCGTACGCCACCGACACCATCCAGTGCGACCACGTCGCCGCCGAAGCGGCGCGGCTGGCGTGGGACGCGGGGGCGCGCGTGGTCGTGCTTCCGACCGTGCCGTACGGCGTGCAGACCGGGCAGCTCGACATCCCGTTCTGCCTCAACCTCAATCCGTCGACGCAGCTCGCGATGCTCCGCGACCTCGTTGCCTCGCTCGACCGGCAGGGAGTGCGCAAGCTCGTCCTGCTCAACGGACACGGGGGGAACGACTTCCGGCAGATGATCCGCGAGCTGCAGCCGGCCACGCGCGTGCTCCTCTGCCTCGTGAACTGGTACGCCTGCGTCGATCCGCGCGACTATTTCACCGACCTCGGCGACCACGCCGGCGAGCTGGAGACGAGCGTGATGCAGCACATCGCCCCGGCGCTGGTCCTGCCGCTCGCCGAGGCCGGCAACGGGCGCGAGCGGCGGCCGAAGATCGCCGCCCTTCGCGAGCGCTGGGCGTGGGCGCCGCGCCGCTGGACGCAGGTGAGCGCAGACACGGGCGTCGGGGATCCCGCCGCGTCCACGCCCGAAAAGGGCGCGCGGTTCTTCGCCGCGGTGACCGAGCGCATCGCAGGGTTCCTCGTCGAGCTCGCGGCCGCAGATCCCGACGCGCTCTACGAGTAGCCTGGGTCGCGCTGGCGCCTGCAGGAGCGTCGGACCGAAAACGTCGATGATCGCCTAACGACAGGCGGCGAGCGCCGCCGACGCGGTCCGCGCTGCCGCGGCGAGGACCGCGGCGCCGACGAACACGCTGTCGTCCGCGGCGTAGAAATGCGGCGAGTGCGCGGCCACGACGCGGCCCCCGGCCTCGCGCGCGCCGACGCGGAGGAAGCACCCGGGAATCCGCTCCAGGTAGTGCGCGAAATCCTCGCCGGCCATGTTGAGGAAGCCGAGCGGCACGACGGCGTCCGCGCCGAGCAGTTCGCGCGCGGCCTGGCGCGCCCAGGCCGTCGGGCCAGGTGGATTGACGATCGGCGGCACGCCGGCATCGAACGTCACGCGGGCCTCCAGCCGGTACGTCGCCGCCACGCTCGCGGTGATCCGCCGTACCTCGTCGACGAGCAGCGCGCGCGTGGGAACGTCGACCGCGCGAACGGTGCCTAACAGCTCCGCGCGCTCGGGGATCACGTTGCCGGCCGTGCCTGCGTGTAGCGCGCCGATCGTTACCACGCCAGCACTGGCCGGGTTGAGACGGCGCGAGACGATCGTCTGCAGCGCGCCGACGAGCGCCGCCGCGCCAACGACCGGGTCCGCGGACTCGTGCGGCCGCGCGGCGTGCGCGCCGGCGCCGACGAGCTCGATCGCGAACGCGTCCGCCGAGGCCGCGAGCGGGCCGTCGTCGACGACGACCTCGCCGACCGCGAACCGTCGGTCGACGTGCGCGCCGAAGA
>DASWUT010000732.1:0-5025 GCA_036401455.1 Gemmatirosa sp.
GCGCCAACAAGCCGTGGCTGCAGGAGCTTCCCGATCCGGTCAGCAAGATCTGCTGGCAGAGCTGGGTCGAGGTCCATCCGACGACGGCGCGCAAGCTCGGCGTCGAATCCGGCGACGTCCTGCGCGTCGAGACCGCCGCCGGCCGCTTCGAAGCGCCGGCGTACGTCTACATGGGCGTCCGCCCCGACACCGTCGCCGTTGCGTTAGGCCAGGGCCACACGGCCTACGGTCGCTACGCGAAGAACATCGGCACGAGCGCGTACGCGCTCCTCGGCTCGGTCGACGATACGGCCGGCGGGCTCGTGCTGACCGCCAGCCGCGCGCGCGTGACCAAAACGGGCGATCATCAGGACCTCGTCACCACCGAGGGCTCGGCGCGCCAACACGGGCGCGGGATCGGACAGGCGCTCCTCGTCGGCGACGTGGGCAAGCTGCAGGAAGCGCGCGGCGGCGAAAACGCGGGTGGCATCGCGCCCCAGAGCGGCGGCCCCAACACCACGAGCGCAGGCTCCGGCGTCGGCCCGAACGGCAGCTCCCCGACCAACGGGTCGACCGGCCCGGGCGGCCAGGGGATGACCGGCACCGCGCCCGGCTCCTCGGCCCATCCCGCCCAACGCGAGCCCAACGGCGAACCCGCCGGTGGCCGCGAGGAGGCCGGCAACGAGGAGCACATCCCCGGCGAGGCCAAGACCACCTTCCTCCCCGGCCTTCGCTCCCCGGTCGCGAACGACGCGCAGGGCAACTTCGGCGACCCCAACTCGAAGGATCGCGGGCTCTACGATCCAAAGAACTCGCTCGGCGCAGCGAAGCGTCGTTGGGCGATGACGATCGACCTCGCGCGCTGCACCGGCTGCTCGGCGTGCGTCACCGCCTGCTACGCCGAGAACAATCTCCCGACCGTCGGCGCGCCGTGGCAGGGTCGCGCGCTCGCGCCGGGCGTGTGGGACACCAATCCGGGTGCCAACATCGTCAAGGGGCGCGAGATGAGCTGGATCCGTCTCGAGCGCTACTACGAAGGCGCGATGGATTCGGAGAACGCGTTCGATCCCGCGTTCGACGTGCGGTTCGTCCCGATGATGTGCCAGCACTGCGGCAACGCCCCGTGCGAGCCGGTGTGCCCCGTCTACGCGACGTACCACTCGCCCGACGGGCTCAACGTGCAGGTCTACAATCGCTGCGTGGGCACGCGCTACTGCAGCAACAACTGCCCGTACAAGGTCCGGTACTTCAACTGGTTCGGCTACGGCGAGCCGGATCGGCGCCAGTACGCCTGGCCCGAGCCGCTCAACTGGCAGCTCAACCCCGACGTCACCGTGCGCGGCAAGGGCGTCATGGAGAAGTGCACGTTCTGCGTGCATCGCATCCGCGACGCCGAGCACCGCGCGAAGCTCGAAGGCCGCGAGTTGGTGGCCGACGAGTTCACGACGGCGTGCTCGCAGGCGTGTCCGTCACGCGCGATCAACTTCGGCGATGCGGCGGACCGCGAGTGGACCGTGGCGCAGCTCGCCTACGACCGCCGCGCATACCACGTCTTCGAAGAGCTCAACACCTACACGGCCGTGGTCTATCTGAAGAAGGTCATTCACCCGGCGCCGGGCACTGCCCCGGCCGTCGCCTAACACTCGCATCGCGAGGAGGACGTAGCACCTATGGCGACGATCGCCCGCCCGGTTCCGGGCGGCTTCCCCGGGGACGTGCCCCGACGGCCCAACATCGCAAGCGCCGACGTCCAGCTGCCCGGCGTCCGCGACTACGAGCAGGTCGACAACGAGATCATCGGGACGATGACCCCGACCGCCGGCTGGTTCGGCGCGCTCGGCCTGGCCATCCTCTGCATGCTGATCGGCGCGTCGGCCTGGATCTACCAGATCTTCTGGGGACTCGGTCAGGCCGGCTATGCCCCGCCCCTCATGTGGGGCGTGTACATCATCACGTTCGTGTTCTGGGTCGGTATCGGCCACGCGGGCACGCTGATCTCGGCGATTCTGTACCTCTTCCGCGCGGGCTTTCGCACGACGGTCTACCGCCTCTCCGAGGCGATGACGGTGTTCGCGGTCATGACGGCCGGGCTCTTCCCGATCATTCACATCGGGCGCCCGTGGAAGTTCTACTGGCTGCTGCCGTATCCCAACTGGCGGCTGATCTGGCCCAACTTCAAGTCGCCGCTCGTCTGGGATGTGTTCGCGATCTCGACGTACCTGACGATCTCGACCACGTTCCTCTACGTCGGGCTGGTGCCTGACATCGCGGTGCTGCGCGATCGGGAGACCAATCCGGTGCGCAAGCGGATCTTCTCGGTCCTGTCGTTAGGCTGGCGCAATAGCGACCGCGAGTGGCGGCATTTTGCCCGCGCGTACCTGTTCCTCGCGGCGTTCGCCACCCCGCTCGTGCTCTCGGTGCACTCGGTGGTGTCGTTCGACTTCGCGATGGCGCTGACGCCCGGCTGGCACGCGACCATCTTCCCGCCCTACTTCGTCGCCGGTGCCATCTACTCGGGCTTCGCGATGGTGTGGACGATCGCGATTCCCGTGCGCCGCTGGTTCGGGCTCAAGCACTACATCACCCTCAACCAGCTCGACGCGACCGCCAAGGTCGTGCTCTTCGTCTCGCTCGTCGTCGGCTCGGCGTACCTGATCGAGTTCTTCGTCGCCTGGTACGGCGGCAACGGCGCCGAGATGGAGTACTTCTACAATCGCGTGTTCGGGCAGTGGTGGTGGAGCGCGTGGATCCTGCTGATCTGCAACATGGTGCTTCCCATGTCGCTCTTCTCGCAGAAGCTCCGCCGCAACACGACCTGGCTGTTCATCCTGAGCCTGTTCATCAATCTCGGGATGTGGTACGAGCGCTTCGTCATCGTCGTCCCGTCGCTCACCCACGAGTTCGAGCCGTGGCAGTGGACGCACTACATGCCGAGCTGGGTCGACATGTGCTTCCTCGTCGGCTCGTTCGGGTGGTTCTTCATGTGGTTCCTGCTCTTCACCAAGCAGCTGCCGCTGTTCGCCCTCGCCGAGATCAAGGAGATCGTGCCGCCGCGGATGGCGAGCGGGCACATGTCGAGTGATCAGGCGCTCGAGCACGGCGGTATGGCCAACCCGCTCACGTCGGGCGGCCCGCACACCGCTGGGGGGGCCGCCTGATGCAGGGCGTCGTCGCCTCGTTCAAGGAGCTCGACTCGACGGTGCACGCCGTCGAGGAGCTCCGGAAGGCTCGCCTCGGCGAGATCACCGTGTACACGCCGACTCCGCGCCACGAGTTGGAGGACGCGCTCGGCGCGCCCAACTCGCCCGTCCGCCGTTTCACGCTGGTAGGGGGACTGCTCGGGGTCACGTTCGGCTACTGGATCGCGATCTGGACGTCGACGTACTGGCCGCTCGTCACCGGCGGCAAGGCGATCGCGAGCTGGATCCCGTACACGATCATCGGCTTCGAGGTGATGGTCCTCGTCGGCGCGCTCTCGACCGTGTTCGGCATGTTCTACGTGAGCCGCATTCCGCGGCTCACGATGACCGTGGGGTACGACCCCCGCTTCAGCCACGGCAACTACGGCGTGTTCGTCGCGACCGACCAGACCGGGCGCGCCGAGCAGCTGCTCCGGCAGCATGGCGCGTCCGACGTGCGTGGGGAGCGCTGAGCCGATGCCGACTCGCTTCGTGATGACCCGCTCCGCTCTCCGCCTCGCGGCTGCCGCCGCGCTGCTGCCGACGCTGGGTGCCTGCGACTGGTTCACCGATTTCAAGAACCAGCCCAAGATCGAGCCGTGGGAGCCGGTGTCGCAGCTCGACAGCGACACGACCCACGCGCCGCGCCCCAATCCGCAGAACTCGGTGCCCGTGTCGGGCACCTTCCTCGCCGCGTATCAGGTGTCGTACAACCCGATCCCCGGCGTGATCGACTCGATCGCGAACGCGGTCACCAACCCGACGCCCGTCAGCCCGGCGTCGCTCATGAATGGCCGCAAGAACTTCCAGGTGAACTGCGCCGTCTGTCACGGCGACCTCGCGCAGGGTAACGGCCCCGCGACGCTCTACGGCATGCCCGGCATCTCGCTCGTCAACGAGCGCGTACGCGGCTTCAAGGACGGCTACATCTACGGCATGATGCGCAACGGCCGCGGGCTCATGCCCACGTACAACCGCATCGAGGAGATGGACCGCTGGGACGTCGTGAACTACGTGCGCGCGCTCCAGGGGCTCGTGCCTAACACGGCGGGCACCGGCCCGGTCGGCTACCCCGGCCAGAACGGGGCGACCGTCCCGGGCTACTCGGCGACGGCGCCCAGCCTGCCGGCCCCGATGTGGCGCGAGCCGCGCGGCGCGGCGAGCGGTATGAACGTCGCCGATCGCTTCAACGGCGGCGCCGGCGAGGTGCGCTCGCCTGCGATGGCGCTTGGCGAACTCGGGCGTCCCGTGCCGGCCGGCGTCAACGATTCCGGCCCCGCCGCGCGCCGGAACGCCGCCACGGCGCCGGTCCGCCCTGTCCCGCAGGCGCCCGCTGCGCAGGAAGCGGTTCCCAGCCTCACGCACTCGACGCCGGGCACCGCCGTGCCGAGCAACGGTCGCCCGACGGGCGCCGTGCGCGGCATCCAGACCACCCCCGGAGGCCGCCCGTGAGCGCGCACGCCGCACCCGCGCTCACGCGCGAGGAACTCGTTCGCCTCATCGCGAACAAGCCGATCAACCCCGCGCTCAAGCTCGCCGCGCTCGGACTCGCCGCGCTCGGTGCGGTCCTCTTCATCGTCGGCGCGGTGACGGGCAACGATCGGGCATGGCTCGCCCTGCACTTCAACTGGCTCTTCTTCACGATCCCGTCGTCGGCAGCGGTGACGTTCGCGGCCGTGCAGCGCCTCACGACGGCGCGCTGGTCGCGACCGATCGTCCGCATTCTCGAAGGGTTCGTCGCCTGGTTGCCCGTCGCGTTCATCCTCTTGCTCCTCATCCTGTTCCCTGGCGCGCCGCACATCTTCGCCTGGGCCAAGGAGACGGTGCACGTCCACCAGAAGGCGATCTACCTGGATCCGACGTTCTT
>DASWUT010000733.1:0-2632 GCA_036401455.1 Gemmatirosa sp.
GTCCGGGGGCAGTGCACCACCCCGGCGCAGCGGCCCAGGAACTGGGCCCGCGGGTGGCCGGCGACGGCCGGCCCGAGCAGCGCGTGGAGCATCTCATGCCGGATCGTGGCGCCGTCGAGGGCCGCGGTGTCCGCGAGCACGATGCGGTTGCTCGCGGGCGAGTAGTAGCCGCCCAGGTCGCTTTGATGCCCGTCGGAGATCGACGGGGCGCCGGTGGTTACGTACCAGTCCACCGCCCCGAGGTCGCGCCGGAGCCCGGAGCACGCCTCGGTCATCGCCCACCAGCGCGCGTACACCGGCGGCGGCGTGAGCCGCGTCGCCCCGGCCGGCAGCGCGGGGTCGGTCACGTACTGACACCCTGTGCTCGCGAGGGCCGCCCACGCGATCCACCGCCGACGCACCTGCGGCGCGCTCCGCGTACCGGGCCGAGTCTGAACCGTCATAGGAAATGTGAGGTGTGGCCGCCCAACGCCAAAGTTAAGCTGCAAGCTTTCAGAGCGAGACCCACCGCCCCTACGATGCGGACGGCGGAGGAGCGAGGCGTGCCTGCATACTTGGCAGCTTCAACGCCTCGTTAGCCAGCAGGCGCGCTATTCTATCCCGTGGTTCAGCACGACGAGATGCTCCGCGTCGTTTCCAGGCCGGAGTAGGCGCCACTGCTCGCGCAGGTCGTGCGGCTCCGACGATGCGTCCGGGAAGATCTCGAGCGCGAACTCCTGCTCCAGGTACAACGCCACCCCGCAGCAGCGGTCGACGTGAATGCGCTCGATCGGGAGCGGCGCTGCGGCGTGCGCGGTGAGCCAGCGGCGCAAGTGCGCGTCCGCGGTAGACGCGCCCCGACGATCCGACCGGAACGCGTCCTCCGCCACGTCCGGGTCCGCCGGCACGAACACGTCGCTCGCACCGACGACCACGCCGGCGACGTGCGAGAGACGCCACGGGCACTGGACGTGGAGCGCGTACTCACCAGCGATGCGGTCCCGGTCTCTGTCGGTCGGGGCCGGAGATCGGTCGCCGAACTGCAGCCAGAGCATGTTCGCGGCGCGTCCCGCGTCCCACAGTCGCTTCCCGTGCAGCGGCGCGAGCGCGTCCTGTATGCGAGCGATCATCGAGTCATCGTTGCTGGCTAACGCCCAAGTTAAGCTGCGAGCCTTCCGAGCGCGTTGGAGGTGGCGTGTGACGGAGGCTGCGGAGGAGCGGGGCGTCCCTGCATACTCGGCAGCTTCAACGCCTCGTTAGACACCACGCGCAACGCGCTCCGCCGCCGCGACCTCGCGCGCGATCGCGGTCAGCACCGCGCGCAGCACCTCCGCGCTCGCCAGGAACGTGCCAAGCCACAGCGCGGCGTCGAACGCCGGCGCGGGCCGCCAAGGCGGGACCAGCCGCAGGCAGGCGCCCGCCACCGACACGGCCCAGACGACCGCGACCGCGGGCAGCGTCCGCCGGCCGCGGCGGGGCAGCGCGAGCCAGGTAAGGCCGATCAGCAGCGGCGCGACCAGCGCCCAACCGTACGCCAGGGCGACGGCGGCCGCGTACGCAGCGCCGAGCGCGATGACCCCGACCAGCCCGGCGGGCGGGGCCAGCGCGGTAGCTGGCGCGGGTCCGCGCCAAGCGGCGTAGGCGTCGCGCGCGACGTCCGGGCCCGCGGCGGCGAGCAGACCGAACACGCCCGCCCAGACGAGGGCGAGGGCCAGCAAGGCCACGGGCGAGCCGGCGCCTCGCGAGGGCACGTCGCCGAATGTCGGTCGATCCATCGTCAGCTCGTTGTGGTGGCTAACGCCCCAATTAAGCTGCGGGCCATGAGCGAGCGATGGAGCCGAGGCGAGACACCGCCGAGGGCCGCGCCGGAGCGTCGGTGCATACCCGGCAGCTTCAACGCCTCGTTAGCCAGCAGCGCGCCGGCACCCTGCTACGCGCTCCCGGCGAGCACCCGGCAGTCGCGTGGCGGGTGAGCGAGCACGGCACCGAGCTGGACGCCCTGGTGCTGCACCCGGAGCTGCCCGAACGCCGAGTCCATCGTGACCGCGGTCCCGTACCGGCGCGCGCGGTCGCCCGCGGCCGCGAAGGCGACCGTGTAGCCGGCCGCCGCGCCCGGCGTGCCGCGACAGACTGCGGCTGCCCGACGGGCGAGCGTACCGCGGCGGCTCGCGAGCACTTCGACCGTTGTCGTCCCGACCTCGATCGACTCGTCCGCGAGCTGCGTGGCGTCCGCCGGCGCGAGGTCGGTATACCCGTTGCGAGCGACGAACGCCTCCGCGCAGGTGACCGCGCGGGCCGCCCAGTCCTGGCCCGGCCGCGCCACGGCCGGGCAGCGCCGGACGTCGGCGGCCGCCGCGGGCGGCGTCCCGTCCGCGGTGGCGGGTTGGTACGCCGGAGCGGGCTCGCAGGCTGCGAGCGTCGCGGTCACGAGCGCGAGGCGTGGAAACGCGCGACGAACCATGAGCATGCGATACAAGACAGTTCGTTGCTGGCTAACGCCGAAGTTAAGCTGCGAGTCTTCGCGGCGCATTACGGGCCGCGTACGACGGTGCCGGCGGGGGCGCAGGAGCGTCCCTGTTACTCGGCAGCTTCAACGCCTCGTTAGGCGGCGGGACCGCTGACCTCGACCAGCGGCTCCCCCGCGGCAAGCAGC
>DASWUT010000734.1:0-4727 GCA_036401455.1 Gemmatirosa sp.
CCCACGCCGTAGATCGTCCCCATCGTCGAGACGAACACCTCGCGCGCGGCGAAGCTCGCGGCGATCGAGACGCCGATCTTCCAGTCGTAGCCGAGCGGGCGCACGGCGGGCTCGATCGCGTGGCCGAGACGGCCGAGCGCGGAATGCTCGAGCTGGGCTTCCTTGCGCGCCGGTTCGGGGAGGCGCGCGTCGGCCGCGGAGCGCGGGTACGTCGCCGCGGCCCACAGCACCACCGAGAGCGCGAGGATCACCGTGCCCGCGCGCTGCAGAAAGAGCCGCGCGCGCCCCGCGACCGAAATCGCCAGGCTCTTGACGCTCGGCCAGCGGTAGGGCGGCAACTCCAGAATCATCGGACGCACGGGCCCGCGCAGGAGCGTGCGCTTGAACATCGCCGCCGCGCCGAGCGCGGTCACGGTGCCCAACAGATACATCGCGAGCATCGTCGCGCCCTGCAGCGTGAGCACGCCGCCGAGGATCGCCGCCGGCGGGACGAACGCGCCGATGAGCAGCGTGTACACCGGCAGCCGCGCCGAGCAGCTCATCAGCGGCACGACCATGATCGTCGCGAGTCGATCCTTTTCGTGCTCGACCGTGCGCGCGGCCATGATGCCCGGCACCGCGCACGCGTACCCGGAGAGCATCGGGATGAAGCTCTTCCCGTGCAGCCCCACGCGGCGCATGACGCCGTCCATGAGGAACGCCGCGCGCGCCATGTAGCCGGTGTCTTCGAGCACGCCGATGAACAGGAAGAGCATCGCGATCTGCGGCAGGAAGACGATCACGCTTCCCACGCCCCCGATCACGCCGTCGACGACGAGCGAGCGCAGGTCGCCAGGCGGCATGAGGCTGCTGACCATCGTGCCGAGCCAGCCCACGCCCGCCTGCATCGCGTTGCCGACGGGCAGTCCCACCGAAAACACGGACTGGAAGACGAGCGCCATCGTGACGAGGAAGACCACCCACCCCCACACGCGGTGGAGCGCGATCGCGTCGAGGCGGTCCATCACGGTGCGACCGCGGCGCGGCGTGCGGACGACCGCGCGCGCGAGCACGCCGCCGATCCAGCCGTAGCGCAACTCCGCTTCGACACGCTCCGGCGCGAGGCCCACGGCACGCAGCGCCGCGCGCGCGCCGTCGAGCGCGTCGAGCAGGCCGGGCACGCGCGCGAGGTGCGACTCGGGCACGGCGATGCCTAACAGGCGGAGCGCTTCCATCCCCGCCGGCCCGGGCGCGAACTCCGCGCGCTGCAGACACGTCTCGACCGGCGCGAGCGCGGCGGCGACGGGTTCGGGGAGCAGGAACTGGCGCCGCGGCTTCGGCAGCGTCGCCGCCTGCGCGATGGCCCGCTTCAGCTGCTCGACGCCCTCACCGCGCTTGGCGACGGTCGGGATCACCGTCGCGCCGAGCTCGTGGATCAGCTCGGGCACGTCGACGCTCACGCCAGCGGCGAGTGCCGCGTCGACCTGGTTGAGCGCGACGACGACCGGCAGGTCGAGCTCGAGCACCTGGCTCAGCAGGAACAGGTTGCGCTCGAGGTGCTGCGCGTCGGCGACGACGACGACCACATCCGGCACGGGCACGTCGCGCCCGCGGCCGAGCAGGACTTCGAGGGCGATACGCTCGTCCGGCGACCCGGCGGAGAGCGAGTAGCTCCCGGGCAGGTCGAGGACGCTCACGCGACGGTCGTCAGCGCGGTAGTGGCCCTCCGTGCGTTCCACCGTGACGCCCGCGAAGTTGCCGACCTTCTGCCGCAGCCCGGTGAGCGCGTTGAAGAGGGTCGTCTTCCCGGTGTTCGGATTGCCGATGAGGGCGACCCGGAGCACGGGCAGGCTCGGCGAGGTTGGCGCGGCGGGGTCACCGGCGCGCGACCGGCGGGCGGGCGGGCGGAGTGCGGTCGGTGCGCCGGCAGCGCCCGGCGCCGTGGGCGCGGGCGTGGACATCGTCAGCGCGTCGGCGCGGCGGCCGGAGTGATCGCCGCGGGCACCATCGTGCCGGGCGACGTCGCATCGATCGGGCGGACCGTGATGCCGGTGCCGAGCGCGCGGCCGAGGGCGATGCGCGTGCCGCGAACTTCGACGAGGAGGGCGTTGCGCGCGTCGACGATGTTGACCCGCGCGCCCTCGCAGAGTCCGATCGCACGAAGGCGACACGCCTCCTGGTCGCCGCACTGCACCTCCATCACCATCGCCCACGATCCCGCACGGCAGCTCGCGAGCGTGCAGGCGCCGCCCGCTGGTACGGCGGAGGCAGTGTCGACGACCGGCAGCGAGCGGCGATGCGGTCGGTCCTGCGAACGACGAAAGAAGTTCAGCACGGACGGGTGCGGCGAGAGAGCGACGCCCCACAGGTGTAGGGCGCATCGCATGTACGCAATCTGACGGCCGGAGTGAATCCCGTCAATCCGGTTCGGAATTCCGAGCGCCGGGGCCGGCGAGCCGCGCGTCGAGTGCCGCCCGGACCGCGGGCCACTCGTCGCGCAGCACGCTGAAGTACACCGTGTCCCGCGGTTCACCCCGATCGTTGACCATGTGGCGGCGCAGGATCCCTTCCTCGACGCCACCGATCCGGGCAATCGCGGCCCGCGAGCGGGCGTTGCGCGCGCTCGTCTTCAGTTCGACGCGCTCGACCCCCACGACGTTAAACGCGTGGGCCATGAGCAATCGTTTCGCCTCGGTGTTGATCCCCGTGCGCTGCCAGGCGCGGGCGAGCCACGTCCAGCCGATCTCGACGCGACGGTGCACGGGCTCGTAGCTGGCGAGCCGGGTCGAGCCGACGACCTCACCCGTCGCGACGGCGATCTGCACAAACGGCAGCGCGGTCCCGCACGCCTGCTCGGCGAGCGCGGTCTCGACGTAGCGTCGCATGTCGTCGGGCGTGCGGACGCTGGACAGCGTGAACGTCCACAGCTCCGAGTCGAGCCCGATCGCGCTCAGCGCGGGAACGTGCGACTCGGCCAGCGGCTCGAGTCGCACGTGGGTGCCGGCGAGCGTGACCGGCGCGAGGGGTCCGAGCCGCGTCAGGCCGGAACCGCGTCGGGCATCGGGTCCGCGTACACCCCCGGGCGGCCGGGCCCGGGCGCGCGCCGCAGTTGCATCAGCGTGACACCGACGAGCACGACGACCACCGAGATCGCCTGCGCGGTCGTGAACGGGCCGAGGAACCGGTCGTCCTTGGCGCGGAAGAATTCGACGATGAACCGCTCCACGCCGGCCAGCACGCAGTAGAGGCCAAACAGCCAGCCCTCCGCGTGGCGGTGCCCACGGTAGTGCCACAGCACGGCAAACATCAGCAGCCCCATCGTGACCTCGTAGAGCTGCGTCGGATGCACGGCGACGACCGCGTCGGGCGGCGTGCCCGCGGGCAGGTGCGCGCCGAACAGCTGCGTGAGGTTCGCGGCCGTCGTCGGCGGCGCGCCGTTGGGGAACGAGACGGCGAGCGGGCCGTTCCACGGGCGCCCGTAGTCGTCGCCGACGGCCCAGCACCCCGTACGCCCGACCGCGTACCCCGCCGCGATCGCGATCCCGGCCACGTCCGCGTAGCGCGCGAACGACAGCCGCTTGAAGCGCACCGTCGCGTAGCACAGGGCGACCGAGCCGATGAACCCACCCCAGAAGACGAAGCCGCCGCGACTGAAGAGCGCGTGGATGTCGCGCATCAGGATCACGTAGTAGAGCTTCGCGCCGATCATCGTGCCGAGCAGGGCGGCGAGCACGATGTCGGGCGCGGCGGCAGAGTGGTCGAGGTGGCCGCGGCGCGCGAGTTCGCGCACGACGACGACCTGCGCGATCGCGAACGCGGCGAGCACGGCGAGCCCGAACCCGGTGAACTGGAGCGGGCCGAGGCTGAACTGGAAAGGTTGCGCGACGATCGGATGTGGCATGCGGGGAAGGTAGTGCCGGCCGCTACCGCGGGGCCGTCAGCGTGAGGCGGCGAGAGCGGGATCTCCCGCGAGCGGCCGCAGTCCGGGGATGGGAAGCGATGCGCGCGCGCCGAGCCCGAGGTCGGCGACGTCGCCGCGCCCGAGCCGGAACACGCCCGCGCGCGCGATCATCGCCGCGTTGTCGGTGGCGAGGCGGACCGACGGGGCGTACACGCGCGCGCCGCGCGGTCCGAGCCGGGCCTGCATCGCGCGCACGAGTGCGCCGTTGCACGCGACGCCGCCGCCGAGCACGACGCGCGTGCGCCCGTGCGCGCGGGCGGCGCGGTAGGTCTTCTCGACGAGCGTCTCGACGAGCGCATCCTGGAACGCGCGCGCGATCCCCGCCCGCTCCGCGTCGAGCGTGCCGCGTGCCTCGGCCGCGCGCACGGCGTACAGCACCGCGGTCTTGAGGCCGCTGAACGATACGTCGTAGTAGTCGGCGTCGTCGGGCTGCTGGTTGGCGCGCAGCATCGGCCGCGGAAAGCGAACGGACGCGCCGTCCGCCTCGGATGCCAGCCGCTCGACGTGGCGGCCGCCGGGGTAGGGCAGGCCGAGGAGCTTGGCGACCTTGTCGAACGCCTCGCCCGCCGCGTCGTCGCGCGTCGCGCCGAGCAGCGTGTACTCGCCCCACGCTGCGACGTCGAGCAGCAGCGTGTGCCCGCCCGACACCAGCAGCGCGGTGAACGGCGGCTCCGCGTCCGGATGCTCGAGCGCGGTCGCGAACAGGTGTCCCTCCATGTGGTGCACGGGGACGAGCGGGACGCCTAACGCGTAGGCGAGCGCCTTCGCGTAGCTCACGCCGACGAGC
>DASWUT010000735.1:0-2060 GCA_036401455.1 Gemmatirosa sp.
CGCGACGAACGGCCGGGCCCAGCTCTCGGTCAGCTGCCGGTAGAGCCGCTCGCTTTCGGCGGCCGGATACACGCGCCGGAGCAGGGCGGAAATGTTGTACGTCTCGCCCCGCACCACGGGGTCAAGCACGAGGAGGTACGAGAGCGTGCCGTCGTCGCTCGCGCGCGCCGGCGCGAGCAGGCGCGACTGGCGCAGCACGCGCGCGATGCTGGTGTCCGACTTGGCGACCTGCCGCATCGCCGGGAAGTACGCGTCGCTGAAGAACTGCTCGAACTGTTCGCGTCGCGCGGCGATCACGGTGTACTCGACGATGTAGAGCGTGTCGCCGGGGCGGGCGCGCGTCGCGGGCGCGGCGACCGGCGCCGGCGCCTCGTCCGGTTCGCTCTGGTGACCGCCGCACGCCGCGGCGACGGTGATGGCGGCGAACGCGGCGGCGCTCAGCGTGCGCAGGCCGCGCGTCGGGCGCGGCGTCGGGCGTGGCAGGCGGGCTCGAATCACGGACAGGATCACGGACACGGCGGGGACGGGCGGGGCAGGCGAAGGAGGCGACGCGGTCAGCACTCGCCGACGGTCGGCGTACCGCGCAGGGTCGGCGACCAGTGCTGATGACTGCCCGGCGCGGGGTTGATGGCGAGTGTGTCGGCGCAGTAGCCGGGGGCGACGATGCGAATCACCGCCGGCCCACCGTTCGGGATCGGCACGTCGCGCGCGGTCAGCGCTGGCCCGCCGTTGACGCTCACCGACCAGCCGTGCGGAAGTTCGTCGCCGTCGATCGTGAGGACCGCGCCGGTGCGCGCCAGGCGCAGGCTGTCGCGGCGTCGGCGCCACGCGTGCTGCGCGCGCAGCACGCTGTCGGGCACGACGGCCGGCGCGCTCGTGCCGCCGATCGGGGTGACCGGCGTCGAATCGCGCGGCTGCGGCGGGGGCACGACCGGTCCGCCCAGCAAGGACGGCGATGAGCCCGGCGCGGCCGCACTGTCCGCCGCCCGCGTCGGCACGACGGGCGGCGCCTCGTGGTGTGTGAACGCGAACGCGGCCGCGCCGACGAGGGCGATCGCGCCGACGCCGAGTCCGATCGGGAGCCAGGGGCGGCGCGCCGGCGGGGCGTCGTCGTGGACGGCGGCGGCCAGGCGTTCGCCGCCATCGTCGTACGCGGGCGCCACGTCGGGAGCCGCCACGCCGGAGGTCGCCATGCCGGAGGTCGCCATGCCGGAGGTCGCCGTGCCGGGAGCCGTCACGACGCCGTACGAAGCGGCGGGGGCCGTCGTCGCGTCGGGCACCGCTTCCCACAGCGGGTCGATGGCGAGCTGGCCGTCGGGCTGCGGCCGGAGGACGAAGGCGACGAGCCGCCGGTCGCCGGCGTCGTACCCGAAGTACACCGTTCCGCCGCGCACGTGGGGCAGGCTGCCGATGACGTCGTACGTCTCGCGCAGCTGGTCGCGGACGACGTCGACGTCGGGCGACGCACCGGGCGGCGGGAGCAGACCGTGCTCGCAGCGCGGGCACGCGTCGACCCACGTCCCGACGCGGAACCCGCACGCGGCGCACCCGCCCGCGTCCGCAGGGATCGTGTCGCTCAGCGCCGCGACCACGTCGAGCGACTCGGCGTCCGGCGGCACCACCAGCAGGACCGACCGCCCCGACGCCACGTCGCGGGCGAGGAACGCGCTGCCGAGCGCGTCCGACCGGCCCACGGTTCCGTGAACGACGTACTCGCCGCGGGTGGCCTCGACGACTTGCTGGAGAATTGCGCTGGACACGGCAGTGGCAAACAGGAACACGCGGACGGCGGGCGCGCCGCGCCCGCCGGGTCGTGCGGTGGATCCGGGGGCGCGACGCAGTGGAAATCTCGTACCGGGCGCGCGGGTCGCCAGAGCGAGCGGCGATCGCGTCCGACCGGTCGGGAGCCCTGGTTTGGCGAGCATGACGGCGAGCGATCGTCGTCGCCCCCGCGAGCGGCCGCGCGGTGGCGTATGCAAGGTCGTCCGTTCGGCACGCGGCGTGAAGGGGCGGAGCGCACCCCGTCCGCCCTTCTGCCCGCCATGCCCGTCTACGTCTTC
>DASWUT010000736.1:0-5737 GCA_036401455.1 Gemmatirosa sp.
GACGTAGACCGCGCTGCCGCTCATGCCCGTTACTCGGGACATTGGCAGCGTCTGCCACTCGGCGGAGCCTGTCGTCGCCGTCGCGCCCAAGCCGGCGGGCAGCGGAATTCGCATCAGGCGTCCGGAGATGCCGGTTATCCACGCATTCGCCCGACGATCGATCAGGAATCCCTCCACCCCGCGGGTACGGTAGGTCTCGGCCCGAGGTGGGCCGCCGCTCGAGTCGGACAGTGGCACGATGCCGAGCGTCGCGGACGCGCCCCACACCGAGCCGTCCGGCGCCTCGCGCGGCATCCCGAAGCCGCCCGGCGCCACGTCGAGCGACCGCGCACGCCAGACGAAGCGGCGCGCGCCGCGCGGGAGCACGAAGACGCCGGTGATCTCCGAAGCCCAGAGTACGCCCCGGCGGTCGACCAGCAGGTCGCTAGTCAAGCCCCCGGGAAACCCGCGCTCGACGCCCACGCGCCGCCACGCGCCGCCGCTGAAGCGTGCAAGTCCGGTGGTCGTCGCCGCCCAGACGCCGCCGTCCGAGTCGCGCGCGAACGCGGCGACCGTACCGGCGGGTAGTCCGTCCCGCGCGCCGTAACTGACGACGTGGCCACCGGCGAGCAGGCTCACACCACCGAAACTGTAGCCGACCCAGAACGAGCCGTCCGGGAGTGGCAGGAGTGCGCTCACGCTGCGCGACAGAAGGGCCTGCCCGGAGGGTGGCTCGAACTCCTCGAAGCGCACTCCGTCGAAGCGGTAGAGCCCCGTCCTCGTGCCGATCCACAGGAAGCCGTCCGCCGACTGCGCCAGGGCCGCCACACCGCCGGGCGCCCCGTCGCGGATCGTCCACGCCCTGTGGGCGAGTTGCGCGAGCGTCGGGCCGGGGTCCTGGGCGTGCAGTGAGGCGCCGGCGAAGGCAACGAGCGCGCACGCCAGCGCCGAGCGCCGGACCATCGCGAACATGAAGCTCCCCATGACACCGCCCTCGGCGCGGGAACCGGCAAAGTCGGCCCGCGGCCCTCGTCGATGGCGTCGCGACCTCATCACGGCGTCGGTGAACGCCATCGGTGGCGCCATCACTCACCCACGGCCGGCCCCACCGACGCCGGAGCCCGGCTGCCGTGCACAACATCGGTTCAGCACGCCATCCGCGCCAGGGTCAGGACGGCGCGCGACGAATCCCCTGCCACACCGTCAACCCGCGATCTATGCGGCAAACGCGACGAGGCGGCGCGCCTGGTGGCGGATCGCGTCCTGCACAACCTCGGGGATCGCCGCGCCGTCCGCGGTCACCGTCACGCCGTACGGGTTTCCGCCGGCCGCGAGGGTGACGGGATCGGTGTACCCGGGCGGCACGATGACGCACCCCCAGTGCGCGAACATCGTGTTGGACGCCTGCATGGTCATCTCCTGCCCGCCGTGCGAGTTCTGCGCGCTGGCCATCGCGCTCGCTGCCTTGTCGGCCAGCTTCCCCTGCGCCCAGAGTGGGCCGGTCTGGTCGAGGAAGGCGCGCATCTGACCCGCCACCGCGCCGTAGCGCGTGGGCGCACGCAGTAAGTAGGCGTTCGCCCACTCCAGATCGGCGATCGTGGCCTCGGGGATGTGCGCCGAGTGCTCGGCCTGCGCGTACCAGGCGTCCTGCCCGTTGACGACGCCCGCACCTCGGCGCCAGCCGTGCGCGCGGCCTCGGCCGCGACCTCCGCCATCCGGTGGTTGGTGCCGTACGTGCTGTAGCAGATGATCGCGAGGCGGACGGCGGTCATGGGCCGAGTCCTGGGTGTGGGTGCGATCGCCAGCGCCGGCCGGCGCCGCGTTCGCGGCCTAACGCCGAAGTGGTCAAGGGCTATCGGCGATCCGGGTAGTTCTTGCCTAACCCGTTCGGCGTAGGGCAGAACACGGGTCATGGTGACGGCCCTCGCGTCCGCCGACCCGGTGAGATGCCACATGGCATACGCGGATCTGCCCCGGACGCCCGACCGAAGCACTCCTCGAACGCCGGACGCCCGCGCCGTGTGGCCGGGCCATCGTTGTCGGACGCCCCGCAGGCCCCCGGATGCAGTGCATCGCGACGCTTCGCGGTGTGCGGTGCTGGAGCGCCTAACGCGGGCTTCCGAGCCGGCACGCGGCGTTCCGATCGCGGCTGCGTGCCCGGTCGGCCGCCCGACCACTCACCATCTGCATCGAATGGACAAGGAGATCACCATGCACAAGGGTCTGCTCGCCATCCCGCTGACCGCCGCCTCCGTTCTCGTCGCGAGCGCGGAGCGGCCGCGCGCGGTGCACGCGGCCGCGTCCGTGCGCAACGTCGTGCTCGTCCACGGAGCGTACGCCGACGGTTCGAGCTACAGCAGGGTCATCCCCCTCTTGGAGGCGCAGGGGCTGCACGTCACGGCCGTCCAGAACCCGCTCACCTCGCTGGCCGACGACGTGGCCGCCACGCGGCGCGCCATCGCGCGACAGGATGGGCCGGTGATCCTCGTCGGCCATTCGTCGGCGGGCGTCGTCATCACGGAAGCCGGCAACGATCCCAAGGTCACGGGGCTCGTCTACATCTCGGCCATCGCCCCCGACGACGGGCAGTCGGCGAGCGACGCGCTCGAGGGGTACCCGGCCACGCCGGGCGGCGCGGAGCAGCATCCCGACGCGGCCGGATACCTCACGATCACGCGCAAGGGAATCGACGAGGACTTCGTCCCCGACCTTCCGCTCGCCGAGCGCGCGCGCGTGTATGAGACGCAAGGCGACTGGCACGCGAGCTTCCTCGCCGAAAAGGTGACGACGGCCGCGTGGAAGACGAAGCCGTCGTGGTTCATCATCCCGGACGACCGGATGGTGCCTCCGGGGCACGAGCGCGACGCGGCGGCGCGCATGCACGCGAAAGTGACCACGCTCGCGTCGAGCCACGTGCCGATGCTGTCGCACCCGCGGGAGGTCGCGGCCGTGATCCTCGACGCGGCGGCGCATGCGAGCGCCCGGGCGACCGCGAGCGCCGGGACCCGCTGACCCGAGGTCTGCCGTGCCGCTTCTGTTCACGCATTCGAGGAGGTTCGAGCAATGGTCACGCTGACCGAACCGCCCGGCCACAGCCGCCGGCAGTTCCTGGGCGCGTGCGCGACCGGCGTGCTCGCGGCCGGCATGGCGCCCGTGCGCACCAGCATCGCGAGCGCCGGCGCACCGGGCGGCGCACCGGGCGTCGGCACGACGCGTCGTTTCGCGCGCGCGGAGCCGGACGTCCGGCAGATCCGTGCGGGCGTCCTCGACGTCGGGTACTACGAGGTGGGGCCGCCTGACGGCCAGCCGGTGTTGCTCCTGCACGGGTTTCCGTACTCGATCGACAGCTACGCGGAGGTCGCGCCGGCGCTCGCGCGGCGCGGGTGCCGGACGATCGTGCCGTACCTCCGCGGCCACGGCTCGACCCGGTTCGTCGACCCGCACGCCCCACGCGCGGGCCAGCAGGGCGCGCTCGGCGTCGATGTCGTCGCGCTCATGGACGCCCTCCGGATCGACCGTGCCGTGCTCGCCGGCTACGACTGGGGCGGGCGGGCCGCGTGTGTCGTCGCGGCACTCTGGCCGGAACGATGCGCGGGGCTCGTGTCCGTCAACGGTTACCTGATCCAGGATATCGCGGCCGCCGGGCACCCCCTGCCGCCGGTGACCGAGTCGGGACTCTGGTACCAGTACTACTTCCAGACAGAGCGTGGGCGGGCAGGGCTGACGGCCAACCGACGCGAGCTCACGCGGACACTTTGGCTGCGCAACTCGCCGACCTGGCGCTTCGACGACGCCACGCTCGATCGGCACGCGCGCGCGTTCGACACCCCCGATTACGTCGACGTGGTTATCCACTCCTACCGGCACCGCCTCGGCCTCGCCGACGGGTACGCGGCGTACGCCGACGTCGAACGGCGGCTCGCCGCGCTGCCGCCGATCCCCGTGCCGACGATCACGCTCGATGGCGGTGACGACGGCGTCGTGCCGGCGACGGACGGGTCTTCGACAGCGGCCCGGTTCACCGGACCGCGCCGGCATCGGGTCGTTCCGCACGTTGGGCACAATCTCCCGGAGGAGGCGCCGACCGCGTTCGGCGATGCGGTGTGGGAGCTTGCGGCGGGCGACCGCTAATCAGCGACGCGTCGCCACCGCGGTACGGCGTCGCACTCATTCCCGGGATTCTCGTGCGCACCACCCTCAACTCCCTGATCGCGATGACCGCTTGCCTTGCGAGCGCCGTCGGCGCGCAGACACCGAGCGCCCGGGACGTCCAAGGGCCGTCGCCATTGGTCGCCATCCCCGACGAGGCGCCGCCCCGGCTGATCGTCGACCCGCCGCTCGCCGAACCCTTGGCCGCGGGGCGCGTCTTCATCCAGTACCGCACGGAGCACCTGCGCGTGGTGCCGGTGTTCGGCGTGGGCGCACTCGGCGTCTCGCCCCGCATCGGGCATGTTCACATCACCGTCGACGACCTGCCGTGGCACTTCGTCGACGCGAGCGGCGAGACGGTGATCCTGGTCGGCCTGCCGCCCGGACCGCACACGGTGCTGTTCGAGCTAGCTGACCCAACGCACCGCGTGATCACGAGTCAGACGGTGCACTTCACCGTGCCGGCGTCGGCGCGATCGCGAGCTGCGGTGCGCAGCGGCCGGGGCCCTTGACGCGTTCGCGCCTGACGCCACGAGGCCTAACGTGGCCGCCCTGGGCCGTCGCCGCGATGGCCGCGGCTCGCGGAATCGTCGTCGAAGTGGTCGTCGAGGTGCAGGTAACCGCGCTGGAGCGCCACGGTCACCGCTTCGGTGCGATCCTCCGTGCCGAGTTTCCGGAAGATGTGTTGCAGGTGCACCTTCACCGTCCCGGTCGTGCGGCCAATCAGCCGGGCGACCTGCGTGTTCTGCAGACCTTTGGCCACGAGGCGGAGCACCTCCACCTCGCGCGCGGTGAGGTCGACCCGCGGTGTGAAATCGGCGAGCGCGCGCGCGACCGTGGCGGGGAGGGCGCGGCGCCCCGCCGCGGCGTTCCGGATCGCCTGGATCAGCTCCGCCGCGGGCACGTCTTTGAGGAGGTAGCCAGTCGCGCCCGCGGCCAGCGCGCGGTGGATGTCGACGTCACCCTCGTACATGGTGAACACGACGATCCTCGCCCGCGGGTCATCGCGCCGGATCGCCTGAGTGGCCGCGACACCATCCATCCGCGGCATGCGCAGGTCCATCAATACCACGTCGGGTCGGAGCAGCGTGTACCGCTCGACCGCCTCACGACCGTCGCCAGCCTCGCCAACGATCTCGATGCCGGGCTCGGCAGCGATCAGCGCTGCGAGCCCGGCCCGCACCACGAGGTGATCGTCGGCGGTCAGAACGCGAATCGTCATCGCTGTAACAGGTGCCACGTGCGAAGCGTTGGCAATATGCCGTTCGGCATCCCGGATCGGTGCCGATGCGCCGCGGCACGAGACGCGGGCTTCCGACCCGACGCGCTCACGGCCGTCTGGGCGCTTGCTCCGCGCACGTAGGCGGCTCCGGAAGCGGCGGGTTGAACGGCGATCGCTCGACGAGGCGCCACCGGAGCGGCGTCGCCGAAGGAAGCTCGACCACGCCGGCGACGCGGAACCGAACGGCGCGTTCGGCGCCCGGTAGCACGGCGAACTCGGCGCGGTCCCAGCGCACGTCCGCCGCGCCCGTGAGCTGCAGCGCGGCGCCGCGTTCGAAGTCGACGAACAGGAGCCCGGCCGCCGAGTTCACGGCCAGATTGCCGAACG
>DASWUT010000737.1:0-2104 GCA_036401455.1 Gemmatirosa sp.
GCCGCGGTGACGCGATTCGCGCCGGGCGCGCGGGCCACACGCCTCGCGGTCGGCGCGTTGCTCATGGGCTGGTGCGCGCTGCTGATCCAGGTGACGCACGGCGCCGTCGAGAGCCACTTCGCCATTTTCGTCCTGCTCGCCGTTCTGGTCGCGTACGAGGACTGGCGCGTGCCGGTCGTCGCGGCCGCGGTGATCGCGGCGCATCACGTGGTCGGCCACGCGCTCCAGCACATGGGCATGTGGGGCGTGCACGTGATGCAGCATGGCGCGCCGTTCACCATGGTGATCGTGCACGCGATCTTCGTCGTCGTCGAGACGGGCGCCCTCGTCGTCCTGGCCCGCCGGATGGCGGCGCGCGCGGCCGAGGCGCAGCGCCTGTTCGACGCGGCGGGGGCGGTCGCCGAGGGCGACCTCAGCGTCGAGATTGCGGGCGACGGTGTCGCGGCCCGGTTCCGTGCGATGGTAGGCGGCCTTCGGGCCGTGCTGGACGAAACGCGAGCCCTCGCCCGCGCGGCGCGCGGTGATGCGGCCGCCGAAGCGAGTGATCGCGCGGGCGCTGCCCTGCCGGGCGACTTCGGCGTGATGGTGGCCGAGCTGCAGGCCGCGATGGGCGGTCTGGCGCAGGCGCAGGCAACCGTGCGGGAGGAGTCGACGGCCGGCGCAGCGTTCATCGAGGACGTCGAGCGCGTCGTCGCGCGTCTCGCCGTCAAGGACCTCGGCGCCCGCGTCGCGGCGGGGCACGCGCCGCACTACGCCGTGCTCGGCGGGCGGTTGAACGACGCGCTGGACGTGCTCGGCGGCGCCCTCGCCGACGTGCGTGCGGCGGCCGAGCAGATCGGCGATGCGGCGGCACAGGTTGCGGCGGGCAGCGAGGATCTCGCCGCGGGCAGCGCCGATCAGGCGAGCCGGATTGAGGCCGTCTCGGGCCACGTGCAGCGGCTGGACGAGACGAGCCAGTCGTGCGCCGCGATGGCCCGCACCTCTGCCGCCGCGGCCGGCGCGGCGCGGGAGAGCGCGGAGGCAGGCGTGACGCGAATGCAGCGCCTCGAGACGGCGGTGGACGAGATGGGGGCCGGGATGGACCAGACGGCGCGGATCATCCGCACGATCGACGAGATCGCCTTCCAGACGAACCTGCTTGCCCTCAATGCGGCCGTCGAAGCGGCACGCGCCGGCGACGCCGGGCGCGGTTTCGCGGTCGTTGCCGACGAAGTGCGTGCGCTCGCGCAGCGCAGCGCCGACGCGGCTCGGTCGACGTCCGCGCTGCTGGAAGCGGCGGTCGCCCGGGCCAAGGGGTCGGCCGAGATGACGCGCGAGGCGGGCCGGCAGCTTGGAGACATCCGCCGCCACGTCGAGACCGTCGCGGCGGAGATGGACCACCTGGTCGACCGGAGCATCGCCCAGGAACGCGGCGTCGCCGAGGCGCGGCAGGCGATCGACCGGATGACGCAGCTCGTCCAGCGGTCCGCCGCCAATGCGGACGAGTCGGCGAGCGCCGCGCAGGAACTCGCCCTGCAGGCGGCGACGCAGCTCGACATCGTCGGCGGGTTCACCCTGAACTCGGGCAGCGGGCCAGACGCCACGGGCGTCGCGCGCACCGCGACCGCCGCGCCCGTCGCCGTCCACGGGCACACGCCGATCGTGTTCCGCCCCGACCGTCGGCGCAGTGTGTACGCGCCCAACTAACGAAAGATCAGCTGCCCGGCGTCCGGCACGACGCGCAGGCTCGCCCGCGGCATACATTTTTGCGATGCCCGCGTCTCCCGCTCCGCGCCCACGCGTCCGGACCGCCGCATCGTCCGTCGCGGCGGCCGCGGATGCGCCGGCGGCGAGCGCGCCGGCTGACGGTCCGCGCGCGGGCGCGCCCGAGCGGATCCTCGCAGCCGCCGCGGCGTGCGCGGGGCAGCAAGGGGTGGCACAGGTCTCGTTGCAGACGGTGGCGGGGGTCGCCGGCGTGAGCAAGGCGCTCATCCACTACCACTTTCGCGACCGCGACGCGCTGCTGGCCCGACTCGCCGACTGGCTCAGCGACGTGGTGGTCGCGGGCGAAGCCGCCGCGCTCGCCGACGCGCCGCCGACGGGCGGGCTGGACGCCCTCCGGGAC
>DASWUT010000738.1:0-7777 GCA_036401455.1 Gemmatirosa sp.
GCATCGTCGGGCACGGCACCCTCGGGCACGGCACCCTCGGGCGCGGCACCCTCGGGCGCGGCACCGTCGGGCGCGGCGTCGTCGGATAGGCCGTCGTCGGATAGGCCGTCGTCGGATGCATCGCCGGGCACGTCGGCCGCATCCGGCCGTCCACGGCGCCCCCGGCGTCGGCGGCGGGTGCGCTTGGCCGCTGCGGGCGCGACCTCGTCGTCGGAGACTTCCGCCGGCTCCAGCGCGAGCACCCGCGGTGCGGGTGGTTCGCCAGACCCCGACGGGGACGCAGCGATCGGCGGTGCGACGATGCTCACGCCCGACGCCACGCGCGGTGCGTGCCGCCGGTGGCGCCACAGGAGGCTGGCGAGGGCGCGCAGCTCGGTCGGCCAGTCGATGCGCGACGCGCGCGTCCGGACGGCGTAGCGGGCCGGGGCCTCGATGCGCACGATCTGCCCGGCGAACCGCGACGCGCGGATCGCCAGCTCGGCGGTGCCAGCCCAGCCGGACGCCGCCACGAGCGGCGAACGGCCCGCGTCGGCGAGCGCGTCGCGCAGGACCGCGACGCGAAACAGGCGCAACAGGTTGAGCAGCGCGCCCGGATCGCGGTCGCCCGCATCCCCGCCGGCCGCGCCGCGTGCCGCCGCGCCGACGAGCGGTCGGAGCAGCAGCGACGCCGCACGCCGCAGACGCCGTTCGGCGAGCGGCTGGTCGGAAGCGGGCGGGCGCGTCGTGAGGACGACGTCCGCCCCCGCGTCGTACGGCGCGAGGAGCGCGGGAAGCAACTCCGGCGCGTCCGTGAAGTCGGCCTGCATGAGGACGAGCGCGTCGCGCTCGGGCACGCGCGAGCGCGCGACGACGTGGCGCACGAGCGCCTCCACCGCACCCGTCTGCCCGATGTGCGCCGCGCCGCGCAGCACCGTCAACGGCAACACGCGCACATAGGGCGCGAGCACGTCGGGTGTGGCGTCGGTACTCGCGTCGTCGTAGACGACCACCTCGAAGTCGCGCCCGTCGGCTTGCTCCCGGAGCGTCGCCCGGAGGCGCCAGAGGAGCACGCCGACGGTGACGGCTTCGTTGTAGGACGGGATGCAGACGTAGAGCACGGAGGCGCTGGCGTGAACGTGGCGCCCGAACGGCCGCCGTGCGCCGCGGCCCCAGACGGCGGCGCGGCACGACACCGCAAGTTAGACGGATCCGCGTCGCGCTCGCCACCGAGCGGTCCGCGTGCGCGCCATGACGCCGACGCGGTGGTCGTGACCGCCCCGCCGCTGCCGGCCCGCGCGCACGCTTGGTAAGCTTCGCCCCGTGCGCCCCGTTCAGGGCGCCGCGCCTGCAGCTGCGTGGCTCGCTGTGACGCAGGTGCTACGCTCCCCGGTCGCGCGTCCGCTTTCGACTCCTCCCGCCGATGCTGTTCGATCAACTACGCGCTTCGCTTCGCGGGGCGCTCGACGCCGAGCGCTCGTCGGGTGACCGGCGCGCGGCGGTTGCCGCGATGCGGGACGCGCTCGTCGCCGCGCGGGTGGGGGTGGACGATCTGCGGCGCGGGCTCGCCGAGGCGCGCACGCGGGTCGAGGCGGCGCGTGCGGAGCTCGAGACCACGCGTCGGCGCGGGCGGCTCGCGGCAGAGGTACACGACACCGAGACGGTCGCCGTCGCCGAACGATTCGCCGCCTCGCAGGGCGAACGCGTCGCCGTGCTCGACGCGAAGGCCGACGTGCACGCGCGCGAGCTCGCGCTCGCCGAGCGTGAGCTGGCCGAAATGACCGCGGAGTACCGGCGTCTCGCGGCGACCGGCCGGATGGACGTCCCGGGCGGCTCGAGCGACGGCGCGGGGCTCGACGACGCGGGTCCGCCGGCGCCACCAGCCGACGCCGACGCGCTGCTTGCCGCGCTCAAGCGGCGTATGGGGAAGTAGGTGGGCGGACGTGCCCGACGAAGTCGCGCACGCGGGCCCAGACGCGAGCCGGGACGCGGGCCTGGACGCGCGCCCGCGCGCATCGCCGTGGCGTGCGCGCTCGCGGTCGGCGCGCGCGCGGCGGCTCAACCGCCGACCCCGGTCCCGCTTCCGGCCGCTCCGCCCGGGCCGATGGTGCGCGCGACGCCGCCCGCGCCGCCCGATACGGGGGCGCGCCGCTTCGATGGCCAGCCGCTCGTCGCCTGCCGCGGCCAGCCGGTACACGAGATCATCGTCGACGCCAACCCGCCGCTCGGCAACGCGCACGTCCCGCGGCGGTTGAAGAAGCTGGAGCGGCACATCACGGCCCTCCACGCGACGACGCGCGACGCCGTCGTGCGCCGCTTTCTGCTGCTCGACGTGGGCGATCCGTGCGACGAGCTTCGACGGTCGGAGTCCGAGCGCATCCTGCGCGCGCAACCGTTCCTCGTCGACGCGCGCGTCCGCCCGTACGCGGACAGCACGGGCGGCGTGACCTTGCTGGTGAGCACCCGCGACGAGTTCTCGGCGCTGCTCGCCGTCTCGGCGTTCACGGGTCGCGGCGCGCCGCCCGTGAGCCGGTTCCGCATCGGCGAGGCCAACCTCGCGGGCGAGGGGATCTACGCGTCGGCGGAGTGGTACTGGGGTGGGATCGGCTACCGCGATGGCTATCTCGCGCGACTGATGGACTACCAGTTCGCGGGCAAGCCGTACCAGCTGTCCGCGATCGGCGAGCGGCGCGACGTCGGCGGCCAGTGGGCGATCGACCTGAGTCACCCGTTCTACACCGACCTGCAGCGCCTCGGCTGGCGCACGTCGGTCGGCGATGCACACGAGTACCAGGAGTTGATCCGCTACCCCGGCGTGTCCAACGCGCTGTTCTACTATCGCCGCTATGCGAACGTGGGGGGGATCGTGCGGCTCGGGGTGCCCGGGCGCCTGAGCTTGTTTGGCGCGTCGGCGTCGTTCGAGCGCGCGTCGACCGAGAACCGTGTCCGCGTGCTGAGCGACACCGGGATCGTGCCCGACATCGGCTACGGGCCACCGCTCGGCTTCACGCCGCCGGTGCACTTTCCGGGGCAGAACGTAGCGCGGCTCAACGCGCTCTGGGGCGTGCGCGACCTGACCTTCGCGCGCGTGTCCGGCTTCGACGCGCTCACCGGCACGCAGGACGTCCGGCGCGGGTTCCAGGCGAGCGTGCTGTTCGGGCGGAGCGTGCCGCTCTTCCGGTCGCACGACGACGACTACTTCCTGTCGAGCGACGCATACGTCGGGGCGGGCGGACCGCGCGCATTCGCGGCGGCGGAGGCGCGCGGCGAGGCGCGGCGCGACAACGCGCTCGGTCGGTGGGACGGCGTCATCGTCGGCGGTCGCGGCGCGGGCTACCTCGTCCCGAACTCGCGCCTGCGCTTCACGTCGAGCGTGCTGTTCGGCACGACGCAGCGGCCGCGGATCCCGATGCAGCTCTCGTTAGGCGACCGCGACGGCGGCGTGCGCGGTTACGACGGCAGCTCGGTGTCCGGAGCGGCGCGCCTCGTCGCGCGCAACGAGGCGCGCGTGGTATTCGGCCCGAAGTTCGGGCTCGGCGAGTTCGGCGCCGCCGGATTCGTGGACGCGGGCAAGCTGTGGGCGGGCGACGCGCCCTACGGTGTCACGACGCCGGTGCGGACGTCGGTCGGCCTCGGGCTGCTCGGCGCGTTTCCGCCCGGCTCGCGCCGGCTGTGGCGCCTCGACATCGCGCGGCCGCTCTCGCGCGAGCCAGGGACGGCCAAGTTCCGCATCATCCTCGACAATCGTGACATGACGCGGCAGTTCTGGCGCGAACCCGGCGACGTCAGCAACGGCCGCGAACGCTCGGCCCCGGCGAGTCTCTACAACTGGCCGTGACCTCGGCCGGAACTACGCCGTCGCCGTCGACGCCGCGAGCATGCGCCGCACGGGAACGACGAGCACGGCGAGCGCGACGGCCGCGATGAGAAGCGCGACGGTGGTCCAGAGGAACAGCGCCGGTGTCTGGGCGAGCTTCTCCGGGTCGACGCTGCCGCCGACGAGGCCGGCAATCAGGTTGCCGACCGAAAGGGCGAGGAACCAGATCCCCATCATCTGCCCGACGTAGCGCCGCGGCGCGAGCTGCGTCATCGACGACAGGCCGACGGGGCTGAGGCACAACTCGCCCCAGCTCTGGAACAGGTAGCTCACCGTCAGCCACCACGCGCTCACCTTCAGCGCGCCGCGCGTCGCGACGAGCGCGCGCGCCGGGACCAGCATGATCCCGAAGCCGATCGCGGCGAGCACCAGGGCAAGCGAGAATTTGGCCGGCGCCGAGATGTCGCGCCCCGCACGGCCGAGCCGTTCCCACAACGCAGCGAACACCGGCGCGAAGGCGACGACGAACACCGAGTTGATCGACTGGAACGCCGACGCGGATACCTCGACGCCGAGGATGTGCCGCTCGGTGAAGTCCTTCGCGAACAGGTTGAGCGAGGTCGGCGCCTGCTCGAACGCCGCCCAGAACACGGCGGCGAAGATGAACAGCAGGAAGATGACGACCACGCGCGCGCGCTCCGCGGTCGTGAGGCCGCCCGCTGTGAAGATGTAGGCGAAGTAGGCGATCGTCGTCCCACCGAGCACGAACGTCATGCTGCGCGCGATCACCTGCGGGTCGACCGACACGAACCCCGCGGCCGCGAGCGCGAAGACGGCGACGAGGGCGAGCACGGCGACACCGACCGCGCGCGCCGCGGTGGTGCGCCGGGCCGCGTCGATCGCCGGATCGGGGTGTTGCGAGGGCACCGTGCCCAGCGTGCCTAACGTGCGCGGCGCGCGCACCGCGTAGGTGATCAGGCCGGCGAGCATCCCGAACCCGGCGATACCGAACCCCCAGTGCCACCCGACCTGCTCGCCGAGCTGGCCGGCGACGATCTGGCCGACGATCGCGCCCGAATTGATGCCCATGTAGAACACCGAGAAGCCGGCGTCGCGGCGCGCGCCGCCTTCGGGGTAGAGCTCGCCGACCATCGCCGACGCGTTCGACTTGAGCAGACCCGTGCCGAGCACGATGAGCACGAGGCCGAGAAAGAACGGAAGCTTGCTAACGGCGAAGCCGGACAGTCCGATCGACAGGTGCCCGAGCGTGATCAGCACCGCGCCGTAGAGCACCGCGCGCCGCAGCCCGAGCAGCCGGTCGGCGATCCACCCGCCCGGAAGCGACGCGAGGTACACCGAGGCCGCATAGATCCCGACCACCGCCGAGGCCTGCGGCCGCGTGAAGCCGAAGCCACCCTGCGCGAGCGCCGCGGACATGAACAGCACGAGCAGCGGACGCAGCCCGTAGTACGAGAACCGCTCCCACAGCTCGGTCAGGAAGAGCGTGGCGAGGCCGCGCGGGTGGCCGAAGAACGAGCGGTCGGCCCAGGGCGGCGGCGCGTCGACCGTGGTCGTTCCGATGTCGACCGTGGCGGGCGGGGGAAGCGTGGAGGCCATGCGCGGTAGGATAGACCTCCGCCGCGGCCGCTACGAGTCCCCGTCGCGGACCGGAAGGAAGCGCTCCGGGCGGAGCGTCGCGCCCGCGCCCTGCTGCCGCGCCCAGTCCACCGTCGTCGGCGGCTGCTTGATGCACGCCGCCCAGTGGCCCGGCGCCTTTTCTTCGAGCGGCGGCTCGATCGCGGCGCACGCTGCGTCCTTGTGCGGGTGGAAGCAGCGCGGGTGAAACACGCACCCGCTCGGCGGATTGGCGGGCGAGGGCACGTCGCCGGTCAGGACGATGCGCGACCGCTTCGCCCCCGGACGCGGCACCGGGATGGCCGAGAGCAGCGCCTGCGTGTAGGGCATGAGCGGCTCGGCATACAGGCGCGCACTCGTCGCGAGTTCGACGATCCGGCCGAGGTACATCACCGCGACGCGGTCGGCGACGTGCTCGACGACGCTGAGGTCGTGGGCCACGAAGAGGTAGGCGAGCCCCCGGCGGCGCTGCAGGTCCTGGAGCAGGTTGACGACCTGCGCCTGCACCGAGACGTCGAGCGCCGACACCGGTTCGTCGCAGACGATGAGCCGGGGCTCGACGGCGAGGGCGCGGGCGATGCCGACGCGCTGGCGCTGGCCACCCGAGAACTCGTGCGGGTAGCGGGACGCGTGCTCGGGGCGAAGGCCGACCTCGTCGAGCAGTTCGCGCACGCGCCGGTCGGCCGCGTCCCCCTCGGCGAGCCGGTGGATCGTCAGCCCCTCGCGCACCGTCGCGCCGATCGTCATGCGCGGGTTGAGCGACGAGAACGGATCCTGGAAGACGAGCTGCATGTGCCGCCGCAGCCGCCGCAGCTCCCGCGCGCCTAACGCGAGCACATCCACGCCGTCGAAGGCGACCTCGCCGGCGGTGGGCTCGACGAGGCGGAGGATCGCGCGGCCGGTGGTCGTCTTGCCGCACCCGCTCTCACCGACGAGACCGAGCGTCTCGCCCGCGGCGAGGTCGAACGACACCCCGTCGACGGCGCGCACCGCGCCCGTCGCGCGGCCGAACATGCCGCGCGCGATCGGGAAGTGCTTCTTCAGGCCGCGGACGCGGAGGAGCGGCGCGTCGCCGGTCGGTTGGTGAGGCACGCCGGTCATCGCGCGGCGGCGATCGGCAGATGGCGGCCGGCGCGGCGCGCGGGCTCGTCGACGAGGTGGCAACGGGCCGCGTGTCCGGCGCCGGCCGCGTACAGTGGCGGGTGCTCGCGCTCGCAGCGCTCCCATGCGTACGGGCAGCGCTCGCGGAAGCGGCAGCCGGTCGGCCATGCGGTCGCCGGCGGCACGGTGCCTGGGATCGTCGCGAGGCGGTCGCGCGCCTCGCCCAGTCGGGGGACCGCGGCGAGCAGGCCCTCGGTGTAGGGATGCTGCGGCGCCGCGAAGAGCGTGTCGACGTCCGCTTCCTCGACCACCTCGCCCGCGTACATCACGACGACGCGGCGTGCAACTTCGGCCACCACGCCGAGGTCGTGCGTAATGAGCAGCATCGCCGTGCCGAGCCGGGCCTGCATCTCGCCCAGCAGGTCGAGGATCTGCGCCTGGATCGTGACGTCGAGCGCGGTCGTCGGCTCGTCGGCGATGACGACGGCAGGGTTCATCACGAGCGCCATCGCGATCATCACGCGCTGGCGCATGCCGCCCGAGAGCTGGTGCGGATACTCGCCTGCGCGGCGCGCCGGGTCGGGGATGCCGACCGCGGCGAGCATCTCGACCGCGCGCGCCCACGCCTCGCGCCGGCCCAGCGCCGCGTGCACGCGCGGCACCTCGGCGATCTGCTCCCCCACCGTCAGCACGGGGTTGAGCGCGGTCATCGGCTCCTGGAAGATCATCGCGATGCGGTCGCCGCGGACGGCACGCAGCTCGCGCTCGGGCATCGCGATCAGGTCGCGGTCATCGAAGCGGATCTCACTCCCGGCCTCGATGCGGCCGGGCGGGCGGATCAGCCGCAGGATCGAGAGCGCGGTGACGCTCTTGCCGCATCCGCTCTCACCGACGACGCCGAGCGTTTCACCGGGGGCGACGTCGAACGACACGCCGTCGACGGAGCGCGCGGGCGCGTCTCCGCCGTGGAACCACGTGCGCAGGTTGCGAACCGAGAGGACGGGGGGCACGCTGGGCAGTCTAGGTCAGAGATGCGGGGCAGGTGGACCCCCGCCGGCGCGGGGGTGACAGCTCGTCGGGTCGTCACCCTCTCGCGGGCCGGGGTCGATCATCGGTGACGTCGTCAACCGTCCCCTCGCGCGCGGTCGCCGGCCCAGTCGCCGAGCACGCTCGCGGCGAGCACGCAGAGAACGACGCAGGTCGTGGGCGCGGCCACCGTCCACGGCGCGTCGGCGAGGTATCCGGCGC
>DASWUT010000739.1:0-6776 GCA_036401455.1 Gemmatirosa sp.
CGAGACCGCCCGCTCGACGGCGCGCGCGAGCCGCGCCGCGTCCGTCACGGCGTCCGCGACGTCCGGGGGAGCGCCCGCGGCGACGGCTGCCGCATGTGCGGAGCGCGCCGCGAGTTCGTCCGCGTCGTCCGTGCTCGTTCGCTCGACCGCGACGTCGTGCGTCGCGTCCGGAGTCGGCCGGAGCTTCGGCGCAAGCGCGATCACGCCGAGGTCGAGCGCGGCGGCCGCGCCACGCGCCGCGCGCGCCGACGTCGCGGGGAGGATGAGCAGCGGCACGTCGTCGAGCGCGTGGTCGGTCCGCAGCGTGTGCGCGACGTGCCAGCCCGCGCCACCATCGGCCGACACGTCGAGCACGATGAGCGCCGCCCGCTCGGCGCGCGCCAGCGAAGCGACGGTCGCCGGCGACGGCGCGCGCACGAGGCGGACATCCGGATAGAGCGCGCGCGCGAGGTAGGCGACCGTCGTCTCGTCGGGGCCGAAGACGACCACGGACGCTGGCTCGGCCGCATCGTCGATCGTCACCGCCGGACGCGCTCCGGCCGGCCCGTTGGTCTCGCCCGAGGCAACGGCGTCCGCCGCGCGTGACGCGATCACGGGCGACGCCGCCGTGGGTGCGTCGTCGGTGATCGCGACCGGCACGACGAGCGTGAACGCCGAGCCACGTCCGAGGTCGCTCGTCACGGTGAGGTCACCGCCCATGAGGCGCGCGAGGCGGCGGCTGATCGCGAGGCCCAGCCCCGCCCCGCCATGCCGCCGCGTGAGCTTGGGGTCGGCCTGGAAGAACTCGTCGAAGACGAAGGCGAGCTGCTCGGGCGCGATCCCGATCCCGGTGTCGCGCACGGTGAAGCGCACGCGCGCGCCGTCGCGCGGCTCGTGGGGCGCGTCCACGGCGACGTGCAGCGTGACCGTGCCCGCATCGGTGAACTTGACGGCGTTGGCGACGAGGTTGAGCAGCACCTGGCGCAACCGCCGACGGTCGGCCTGCACCGCGGGCACCGGGCCGCTCGGTGCGTTCAACGTCAGCACGAGCCCCTTCCGCTGCGCCTGCCCTTCGAGCAGCGCCGCGACCTCCTCCGTGACGGGAAGCGGGTCGACGGGGTGCAGATCGACCTCGAGGTGGCCGAACTCGGCGCGCGTCAGGTCGAGCACGTCGTTGACGAGGTCCAGCAGCCCGCGTCCGGTGCGGCGGATGCGGTCGACGTACTCGCGCTGTGCGCCGTTGAGTTCACCCTGGACGCCGAGGTCGAGGAGATCGGCGTAGCCGAGGACGGCGTTGATCGGCGTCCGCATCTCGTGACTGACCGTGGCCATGAACCGGTCGCGCGCCTGCGTCGCGTCGGCCAACTCGAGCGCCTGGTCCTGCAGGTCGTCGCGTGCCCGCTCCAGGTCGGCCGTCCGCCGTACGAGCGCCTGTTCGGCGACGACGCGCCCGGTGATGTCGTTCTGCACCCCGACGAAGTGCGTCACACGCCCGTCGGCGTCACGGACCGGCGCCATCCGGAGTTCGTTCCAGAAGAGCGTGCCGTCCTTCTTATAGTTTCGAAGAGTGACGAATGCCTCGCGGCCCTCGCGCACCGCCGCGCGCAGGACGGCGACTTCGGACTGGTCGCGGTCGGGGCCCTGGAGGAAGCGGCAGTTGCGCCCGATCACCTCGTCGAGCGTGTAGCCCGTGACGCGTGTGAAGGCGGGGTTCACCGCGATGATCGGGTTGTCGTCGCGCGCGCAGTCGGTGACGATGATCGCGTCCTGCGCCGCGCCGATCGCGCCGTCGAGGATGCGGAAGCGATCCGCGAGGCGCCCTGGCAGCTCGCCGACGATGTGCGCGTCGCATACCGCTTCTGCGATGTCCTGTTCGCTCCGCTCCCCCAACCACCACCTCACGTCAGATCGTCGTCAGTTCGTCGTCGCTCGCCTCAGGAGCGGACTGCAGCGCGCTGCATGGGTCCCCACGACGCACGTCGTTGGCACGATTCACGCCGCCCGCGAACGCACGACGCCCCGGACCGCCAGGGGAGCTAACGGGCCGGGGACGTCGCTTTTTCGGGGTACCGGACAGGGGACGTCCGGTGTAGTGAAAACGCTACACGATGGACCGCTCGTGCGCTACGCCACATCGACGCGAACGGGCATCGGGTGCGCCGCACTGGCAGCCTCGACCGCGGCACGACGTCGGCCGCGGCGCCGGAGGGCGCGAAGCGCGGTGCGGCCGGTGGCGACACCACCGAGCAGCACGTACGCGTAGAACGTGTAGACACGCCACCAGATCAGCGACGCACCGAAGATCGCCGCCGGGATCGTGCCGGCGAGCGTGGCGGCGAATGCGGCCTCGACGACGCCGCCGCCGCCCGGCGCGGGCGCGACCGCCGCGCCATAGGACAGCGCCAGTGGCCAGAGCAGCAACGGGGCGATCGCGCCGCGCGCGAACGGCACCGCCGGGCCGCCGGCAAGCGCGGTCCCGTAGACGAGCCCTGGCAGCACGAGCACGCGCGCGACGATGTGCAGCACCGACGCGAGGAGCGCGAGCGTCATCGTGCCGAGGCGGGCGGTGCGCAGAGCATCGACGCTCGAGCGGAGCTGGCGCACCGAGCGCTGCACCGCGCGCCACCGGCCGATGCCGAGCCACGCCGCCCAGCGCGGCGGCGGTCCGCCCGCGTTGCGCCGGGCGAGTAGCAGCCCCACACCGCCGGCGCCGAGCACGAACACCGCGTAGCCGCCGACGAGCCCTTCGAGCCCGGCGAGCGCGCCACCGGATCCGCGAAGCGCCACGGCCAGCGCGAGCGCAACGGCGGCGAGCGACAGCATCTCGAGAAACAGCTCGGTGAACAGAATCAGCAGTCGCGCCGCTCCGGGGACGCGTGCCTCGGTGAGCACGAGGTAGCGCGCCGGCTCAGCGCCGGAGCGCGCCGGCGTCACCGCCGCGCCGAAGTCGCCGCCGAGACACGTCCGGAGCGCGGTGCCGAAGCCGAGCGGAATGCGCAGGGCACGTGCGGAGAGCTGGATCTTCCACGCGCGCGAGAACAGTTCGAGCAGGAACGCGCCCGCGCCAAACGCGTGCGCGAGCAGGGGGAGCGCGACGGTGCCACCCTCGGCGGGCCACGTCGACCAGACGACGTAGCCGGAGGCCGCGACCGCGGCGGCGAACGAGAGGGCGACGAGGATCCAGCGGACCGGGGACACGCGGGCAGAACTTAGCGCGCGTTCGCGCCCGCGCTCGGCAACGGGCGGGCGTCGGCCGCGGGTTCAGCGCGCCGCAGCGGCGAGCGCGAGTGCGTGCCCCGACGCGCGCCGGACGGCGGTCGCCGGGTACGGTACGCCGGGTCCCTTGATCGTGTGCCAGAGCACACGGTTGAACGTCGTCTCGTCGGCCGCGTCCTCGACGTCGAGCGCGAGGTGGGCGCTCGCGCGCGCGTCGGCCGGGGTGGTGTTGGCCGCGGTGTTGCGCTCTTCGAGCGGGATCGACGGGGTGAGCACCGTGTACGGGCGCAGGTCCGGCGACGCGGCCCACACGTCGCGCAGCGGGCGCGCGTACGCGTCGAACTGGCTCATCCGCCCGAGGTGAAGCGTTTCCTCGATCGTCGCGAGCACATCGGTCGTGTTGGTCCAGCGGTGGACCGCGCCGGGGCGGCTCCATGCGGAGATCGCGAGGAAGGGGGCGCGGTGCGAGTCGACGTGGTCCGGGCCGTTCTGCGCGTCGTCCTCGACGACGAACATCACCGTGTTGCGCCAGAACGGCGAGCGCGAGAGCGCCTCGACCATGCGGCCTAACGCGAGATCGTTGTCGGCGAGGTACGCGCGCGGCGTGTGGCTGCCGCGACGCGCGCCCGCCG
Source organism: Gemmatirosa sp. (assembly GCA_036401455.1). GTDB lineage: Bacteria > Gemmatimonadota > Gemmatimonadetes > Gemmatimonadales > Gemmatimonadaceae > BPUI01. Next base: position 3,828 of record DASWUT010000739.1, read on the forward strand.
TGTGATCGTTGGACAGGCGCACCAGCTCCAGCGCCGGCATCTGCCCGGTCCGCGAGAACTCACGCAGCTCCGTGATCCAGCGATCGGCGCGGAACTGGTCGGGGATGTCGAGGTCGAACCCGGGCGAGAGCGTGTCGGTGTGCGTGAGGAGGAACGCCTTGGTCCCGCGGTAGTGCGTGGCGCGCCCGCCGGGGCCGGCGGGAAGCGCGGTCCCCTCGTCCGACACGGGACCGTCGGGGACGACGAACTCGCCGTAGTTGCGGAACGACGCGCCGGCAGCGCGCGCGAGGTCCCACAGGTAGCCGTCGGCCGGCTCGGCGACGTCGTCCTCGGGGATGTCCTTGGCGGAGAATCCGCGGTTGGTGCCTTCGAAGTCGTAGCTGCGGCCGCGCCCCGAGTAGTTGATCGGCACGGTCTTCTGCACGTACTCGGTCGCATACGCGGCGGTACTCCAGTTGTGCCCGTCGCCGCTCACTTCCGCGTTGACGAAGAACCGGTCGTAGATCCCGAACCGCTCGGCGAGCGCGTGGTGGTTTGGCGTATTGGCGCGCGGAAAGAACGTGAGCGACGGGTCGCCGTCCGCCTGGGTCAGGTCGCCGAGGACCTGGTCGTAGGTGCGGTTCTCCTTGATCACGTAGACGACGTGCTCGAAGGGTGGGACGCGCCCGGCGAGACCGGCGCCGCGACGCCCGTTCCAACCGTTCGCGCGCGTCACGCGGTCGCCTAACGCGGCGAGGCGTGCCGGATCACCGAGCGCGCCGACGGGGAGCGCGGTGATCGTGCCGCCGATCTGGCTCAGCGTCGTGTTGGGCCCCTGCGAGCCCTGCTTGTCGAGCGACTCGCGCGGCTGCGGGCCATCGGGGTTGGGTGCGGTACCCCGCCCCTTGCCGTCCGCCGAGTAGACGGTGTCGCCGAGCACGGCGACCGCGGTCGGGTACCAGCCCACGGGCGCACGCCCGAGCAGCGTCCCCGCGCTGCTGGCCGCGAGCGCGAACACCGCGACGGCATTGTTGTCGCTCTCCCCGACGTAGAGGCGCGACTCGTCGTCGGAGAGGGCGAGCGCGGCCGGCGTACTTCCCTCGCGAAGCACGCCGGTCGGCGCGGCGGGCGGCGGGTCCGCGATCGTCGCGAGCGGAGCCAGCGTGTTCACGTCGAGCACGACGACGCGATCCGTACTGGTCGAGGCGACGAAGAGGCGACGCCCCGCGCGGTCGAGCAGCAACGTGGAGGGGTGACGGGCAATGCGCACGTCGCGCACACGGCCTAACGCGCCCGCCGCACCGGGGTCGAACACGCTGAGCGTCGTCCCGCCCCACGCACTCACGAACACCCGACCCGCCGGCGTGGCCGCGACGCCGTACGGATACCGCTCGGTGGGAAGCCGCTGCAGCACGCGCCCGCTCGCGACGTCGACGACGGCGAGCGCATCGCCGAGGTTCTCCGCGACGTAGAGGCGCCGGCCGTCGGGAGACAGGGCGAGCCCGGCGGGGTAGCGCGTGCCGTCGGTACGCGGCGTCTTGCGGGCAGCGAGAATGAGCGAGTCGCCGCGCACGAGCCGCCCACCGGTCCACCGGTAGCGGTAGACGACGTCGCCGTTCCCCCCCGATGTGTAGAGCGTGCGCGAACCATCGGCATCGGTTCCCGGCGCCCACGCGAGGCCGACGAACGCGCTCGCCTGGTCGACCGTCTGTCGTACGCGGCCGGTCGCGCGGTCGAGCACCTGAACCCCCTCCGCGCGCCACCCCGAGCCGAGCAGGACGAGCGCGTCGCGGTCGGGGGTGGGAAGCATCGCGAGCGGCATCGGCAGCACGTCGACCTGTCGTCCTGCGGGATCGAGGCGCTGGCCGTTGGGCAGGGGGCGCGCGCCGGTGTCGAGCGGCACGGCGCTGGTCGGGCGCGCGACGGGGGGCGCGGGGCGTGACGCGGTCGAGCAGGCCGCGAGGCTTGCGGCCAGCGCGATGGCGAGGCCGACGGCGGCAGGGCGCGGGGCCGGACCGCCGCGCGCGGACAGGGCGGGGCGCATGCCGCCAACGTAGCCCGGCGCCTGGCCGCGCGCGCCCGTGCACCGACGCGTTCGTGTATCACGTCGGCAAAGGTCGTCGCGTAGCTTGCGGGATGACGACCATCGCCGCGCAGGTCGGCGCGCCCCCCGCCCTTCCCTCCCTCGACGAGATCGAGGCGGCGGCCATGACGGTGTACGGCGCCATGCCGCCGACGCCGCAGTACCGGTGGCCGTTGCTCGAGCAGCGCACGGGCACCGAGACGTGGGTCAAGCACGAGAACCACACGCCGGTCGGCGCGTTCAAGATCCGGGGCTCGCTCGTGCACCTCGCCCGGCTCGCGCGCGAGGAGCCGCGCGTGCCGGGGGTGGTCACGGCAACGCGGGGCAATCACGGCCAGGGCGTTGGCTTTGCGGCGCGCCGCCACGGGATCCGGGCGACGGTCGTCGTCCCGCGCGGCAATGCCCGCGAGAAGAACGCCGCGATGCGCGCGCTCGGTGTCGAACTGATCGAGGAAGGCGAGGACTTTCAGGCGGCGGTGGACGTGGCCGATCGGATCGCCCGGGAACGCGGCTGGTACCGTCTGCCGAGCTTCCACCCGGACCTTGTCGCGGGGGTCGCGACCTACGCGCTCGAACTGTTCCGCGCGACGACGGCGGCCGGCTCGCGGCTCGACAGGGTCTACGTGCCGATCGGACTCGGCTCCGGGGCATGCGGAGTGTTGGCGGCGAAGCAGGCGTTAGGCGAGACGGCGGAGGTGGTCGGGGTGGTGAGCGCGCACGCGCCGGCCTACGCGAGGGCGTTCGAGACGGGGAGGGTGGAGTCGTATCCGGCGACGACGGTGCTCGCCGATGGGATGGCGTGCCGGACTCCGGTGCCGGACGCGGTGGCGTTGCTGCGAGGAGGGGTGGAGCGGGACGTTGGGGGGCGTGTACGTCGGACGACGCAG
>DASWUT010000740.1:0-3866 GCA_036401455.1 Gemmatirosa sp.
TCCGATTCGACGAGGAAGACGATGCCGATCTCGCCGCCGACGACGAAGCGCGCGTCCGGGCCGCGGTCGACAAGGCCCTCGACGGCGCGACCGCGCTCGTCCTCGAGGACTACAACAAGGGGGTGCTCGTGCCCGCCGTGATCACGCACGCGATCGCCGCCGCGCGCGCGCGCCACCTGCCGATCGTCGTCGACCCCAAGTATCGCAACTTCTTTCAGTACCGCGGTGCGACGGTGTTCAAACCCAACCGCCGCGAGCTCGAGGCCGCGCTCGGCGCCGCCGTCGACCTCGATCACCCGCAAACGCTGCCGGCCACCCTCGCCCGACTGGGCGTCGATCACCTCCTGCTCACGCTCGGGGAGCTGGGAATGGCATTGCTGACCGGCGACGCCGAGCCGTTCCGCGTGCCCACGGCCGCGCGCGACGTGTACGACGTGGTTGGCGCGGGCGACACCGTGACGGCCTATCTCGCGGTCATGCTCGGCGCGGGCGCGACGCCGCGCGAGGCAGCGGTGATCGCCAACTTTGCCGCAGGCGTCGAAGTCGGGAAGCTCGGGGCGCAATCGGTCACGCCGGACGAGGTCGTGGCTGCATACGACGTGGTGTACGCCGAGCACGACCCCACGTCCGGCGCGCCTGCGGCGGCGAGTTAGCCGGCGCGCGCGAGCGAGCGCCGCTCGGCCAGTTCGTCCATCACGAGCGCCAGCTGGACGCGCCAGTCAGGCAACCGTACGGCGAACGTGCGGCGCGCGCGTTCGCACGCGAGGACCGAGTACGCGGGGCGCGCGACGGCGGCGCCGTACGCGGCGGTCGTGACCGGCTCGACGGATCGACACATCTGCACGCCGTGGTCCGGATCGGCCGCGAGGATCGCGCGCGCAAACTCGAACCACGTCGTCTCGCCGTCCGCGGTGATGTGATACACGCCCGAGCGCGCCGCGTCCAGCGTGAGTGCGCCATCCACGTCGGCGAGCTGCGCGAGGATGCACGCGGTCGCTCCGGCGAGGGCGCGGCTCCACGTCGGTGCGCCACGCTGGTCCGCGACGACGCGCAGCTCGGCGCGCGTGTGCGCCAGGCGAAGCATCGCGCGCAGGAAGTTGCGACCGCGCACGCCGTACACCCAACTCGTGCGCACGATGAGGTGCGGACCGCCAACGTCGGCGACGGCCAGCTCACCATCCCGTTTGGTGCGCCCGTAGACGCCGAGTGGCGCGGTCGCGGCGTCCTCCGCGTATGGCGACGTCGCGGTGCCGTCGAACACGTAGTCGGTGGAATAGTGCACGAACGGCACGCCCAGCTCCGCGCTCGCGGCCGCGAGCGCACGCGGTGCGTCGGCGTTCACGCGACGTGCGAGCGCGGGCTCGCGCTCGGCGCCGTCGACGTCGGTGTACGCGGCCGCGTTGACGACCGCGCGCGGGGCGACGTGTCGCACGCAGTCGGTGAGCGCACCGAGATCCGTGAAGTCCACGCGCGCGCGGTGTGCGGCAACGATCGGCCCGAGTGGCGTGAGCGCCCGCACGAGTTCCCACCCGAGCTGGCCGGTCGCACCGAAGACGAGGATCGGCGAGCGGATCGCGGCGTCTGGCGCCGCGGAGCCGCTGCTCGGCACCATCACGCCCAGCGAGGAAGTTCGTCGGGTGCGAAGTCGCGCAGACGTCGTCCCGCGCCGTCTCGCGGCGAGATCGTGAAGGCGAGATCGGGCGGCCAGGAGATCCTCAGATCCGGGTCATTCCACTGAACGACGTGCTCGCTGGCCGGCGCGTAGTACGCGGTGCACTTGTACGCGAACAGGGCGACGTCGGACATGACGACGAATCCGTGCGCGAACCCCGGCGGCACGTACAGCTGACGCCCGTTCTCCTCGGTCAGGTCGAAGCGCTCCGAGCGGCCGAAGGTCGGCGAGCCGACGCGCACGTCGAGCACGACGTCGTAGACGTGGCCGAGGACGGCGGTCACGAGCTTCCCCTGCCCAGCCGGCTGCTGGAAATGCAGCCCGCGCAGGACACCGCGCTGCGAGTACGACACGTTGTCCTGCACGAACGCGTCGGTGATGCCGGCCGCGGCATACGTGTCGGCGCGCCAGGTCTCGCGGAAGAAGCCACGCGCGTCGCGGTACACCGGCGGCGTGAACAGCACGATGCCCGGCAGGTCGGTCGACCGCGCAAACGTGCGCGCCCGCTCGGCGGCAGTCGCCGCGCCGTTCGCACGTTCGGGCCGTGCCGCGACCGTCATCGCCCGCCCGTCCTGTCCCAGGCCACGTCTAACACACCCCAGTCGAAGTAGTCGAGATCGGTCGAGGCGCCATGCGGCGCCACCGTCCGTCGGAGCGTGAGGTTAGAACGTCGCGTCGGGGATGTCCAGCAGCGGCGGACCACGCCGATCCCGGGGGCGCGCGGACCTGCGGCGGTCGCTAACTTTGCGCGGCGCCGGCCCACACCGGCCCCGTCGGGTCCTTAGCTCAGCGGTTAGAGCAGGCGACTCATAATCGCTCGGTCGTGGGTTCAAATCCCACAGGGCCCATCGTCCGGCGGGCTTCCCTGCCGATCCGCCGCGGATTAGGATGTACGGGCCGCCTCCCCCGGCGGCTCGAGGACGCGTAGCTCAGCTGGTTAGAGCGCTGCTTTCACACAGCAGAGGTCCGGGGTTCGAGTCCCTGCGCGTCCATTCAGTTGCGTACGTCGGTCGGCTCACGCGTCGCCCCCGTCGTTCGCCCTCGGGCCGCGCTGGCACCCTGCCGCGCGGCCCGTGTGCGTGGGGTCGCGAGCCCGAGCGTCACGGGTTCCGCGATCTCGAACCGAAGCGCCACCCTGCGTCCAGCCGCAGCCCGTACGCGTCGCGGACGAAGTTGCGGTTCAGGTCGGCGATCACGGCCGCTCCGGTGAACAGGTCGCGCGCCCGCCCGAAGCGCAAGCGCTCGGCGCGGAGCACGTGGTAGACGTCCCACTGGTTGGACGGCGCGGCCTCGCCGAGGCTGGTCTGACGGACGCGGTAGTCGTACTCGAACGTCCACCGTCCGTCGGCGCGGTACCGATCGAGCCCGACCGTCGTCGCGAGGCCGCCCTCGCCCGAGAACGATCCCAGCACCTCGCCGAGCTCGGTGTGCCCCTGGCGGATCGGCGTGTGCTCGTACGGCCGCGCCTGCAACCGGACGCGCTCGAGGTGGGTGACGCGCGTGTTCAGCGTCTCGATGCGGACTGCCGTTAGGCCGCCGTCGCGGCGGATCCAGACGCGACGCGCGCCGAGCACCCAGCCGGCGTCGTGGTCCGGCTCGACGAGCAGGTCGCGTGCGTTGGCCGCGAAATCGTTGCGCATGTACTCGCCCCACACTTCGACACGTGCGGGCGTGAGCACCCACCGCGCGAACACGCTCGCCAGTTCGTTCTCCTGAATCGCGCCCTGATCGGCCGTCGTCGGCGCATAGACCTTCCCAAACGGCGCGCCGAGCCGCGCGGCGACGTTGTCGAGACCCGGCCAGAACTCGTGGACGAAGCGCGTCACGCCGAGTTCCAGCCCCGGAACGCCGCGAATCGTCCCGACGGCGGTGAACATCATCCCGAGCCGGTACGCGGAATCGGCGGGCATGGGGCTGTACGCCGACTGCGACAGGCGCCCCGCCTCGAGTCGTGCGTGCAGCGTGCCGATCCCGACGTTGAGCGGCTTCGACGTGCCTGCGAACATCCGGGGCATCCCGGCCGCATTGTCGCCCATGATGAGCGGGTCCTGCAGCGTCGGACCGATCCATTCGTTGGCCGTCGTCAGCCCCGCGGTGAGGCCCAACACGTCGGCCCGCACCGTCGACTGCCCGAGGTCGAACCGAGCGTACGGCCGCGCCCCGAACCGCTGCGGGTTGTCGATGAACTGCGGAC
>DASWUT010000741.1:0-3749 GCA_036401455.1 Gemmatirosa sp.
GGTCGCGCGCAGGCGGCCGAGCAGGTCGGCGAGCGCGCCGCTGGGCGCCGCGCCCGTCCACCCGTCGCACGTGCCCGCACCCGCGGCGCAGACGAACCGCGCAGCGCCGGCGTCCGCCACCGGTGCGGCCACGTAGTACGCCGTCCCTCGTACCGCGGGGAGCGAGAGCGGGCGCGCGAGCAGGGCGGCGAGCGGGTCGGCGAGCTGCGGCGCGCGCTGCAGGTCGCCCGAGAGCGCGGAGAGCGCGCCGAGCCCGCGGCGCAGGTCGTCCATGACGAGGAGCATGATTCCGCCACCGACCGCGAGTTCGAACGCGATGTCGAGGTAGTAGCCCCACGGACTCCACGCCCCGCGGGCACGGAGGAAGGGGTAGTCGAGATGGTGCAGCGCCCACAGCCCGAACGCGACGCCCAACACCAGCGCGCCCGCGGAGCCGACCTGGCGGTGGTAGCGCCAGAAGGCAGCGCCGGCCCACGCCGTGGCGAGCGCGAGGAAGACGACCATCGGCGCGGCCGCGAGCGCGAAGTTGTCGAGCCGGTAGATCGCGACGAGCGACCACGCGGTCGGAAAGAGCGCGGCCGCGAGGTACCGCCAGCGCCAGGCGAGCTGCCGCGAGAAGACGAGCGCCGCCCAGAGCAGCGTGAGCGCGGTCAGCCCGGTGACCACCTGGTGGGCGTAGAGCCATTCGCGCCGTCCGTGGAGCAGGAAGCTGCCGATGAGGACGAGGCGCAGCACGTAGAGCGTCCAGGCCGCGGCGAACCACGCGAAGTACGGTTTGCCGTGGCGCCGGTAGAGGAACAGGCAGAGCACGGCGAGTCCCGCCGTGATCGCCGTCTGCAGCGCGGCAGCGGCGAACTCGGTGCGCGCGAGGTCGGGCAGGTGCCAGGGCATGCGGGAAGGTACCCCGCCCGTCCCGGCCCGAGCCCGCCCGCGCGCGACGCGGAAGCGCGCCGCGTCAGCGCGTGTGTCGGCGCCGGCGCGCGGCGCCGAATAGGACCGCGAGGCCGACGCCCACGCTCGCGACCTTCGTCGGTTCGGGCGCGACCGCGGTGGTGCCGAGGGTGGCGTCGATGTAGCCCTGCCCGTCGCTCGTGCCCGCGGCGAGCCGCGTGACGTCGAACGTGAGCACGTAGGTGCCCGGGCCGAGCGTGAGCGTGCCGCGCCCGAGCCGCGGGTCGGCCCATGCGGCGTCGCCGTCGAGCGCGCCGGTGTCGGTGCCGTCGAGCGCGGGGTTCGGGAACGACGTCGTGAGCGCCGGCGCGGCGCCGCCGTCGACGAAGAGCTGGAACACGTCGCCGACGATCCCGCCGTCGACGACGCGCACGGTGCCCGGCCCCGTGAGCGTCAGCAGGAAGCCCGTAGCCGGGAAGGTCACCGGCCCCAGCCCGGTGAACTGGAACGCCTGCCACCCGAGGCCGACGTAGAGCGGCTGCGGACCGACGGGCTGCGCGCGCACCGCGGCCGGACCGAGCAGGGCGAGCGCGACGGCGGCGCTCGCGGCGAAACCGCGGGGAGTGGGTCGGAGGTACATGCGGTGGGTGGGCGAGGGGTGACCCCGGCGGGCGCTCAGGACGCGCACGCGAGCGGCCCGGTGAGCGCGACGGCGCGCAGTAGGATGGGACCGTAGTAGACCTGGAGCGCGCGCGTCGTGCCGAGTCCGCCGGGCGCCTCCGCGTCGAACGGCGTGTCGGAGGCGCCGCCCGCGGGCGCGGCCGGCAGGCGCGTGTAGGTGCCCCTCGCGCCCGGAAGCGCCGTGCCCGTGCGAGTGACGAGGCGACTCCAGATCACCCACTCGCGGGCCGACGTGCTGTGCGCGACGAAGCGCGTGCCGCAGACGTGCGTCACGCGCACGGCGGCGCGCGGCGTAGCGGTGGAGTCGAAGATCTGGATGCGGCCGAAGGGGCTCAGATCGAGCACGGTTCCGCTGGAGCAGGGCGGCCGCCGTACCGCGTTCGGGACGACGCTCGCGGCGCCGACCGCCGGCGCGACGGTGCCGACGGTTCGGCTGAACTGCTCGTATGGCGCGTTCGGGCAGGCGAGCGACCCACCGGGAGCCAGGAGCACGAGCCCCGCGAGGGTGACGTGACCGATCACCGAGTGCGACGTGCCGACGAGGCCTGTCGGCGAGTTGAGGAGCAGGGACGCGGGGGCGTTCAGTCGCTGGTTCGGCGCCGTCGCGAGGGCGGGTGAGCTGCCGATGTCGACCTGCGGCCCATCCTGCGGCAGCGCCGTCGGCAGGACGGCGGCGTTGCCGGTGCGGCGCGCGATGTAGACGACGGCGTCGAATGGCAGCGCCGCGGCGGGCACGAACAGCTGGGCGGTGCTGTCGGCGGTGGCGACGGTCCCGCCGACCGCCGCCACCAGGAACCGGGCCGCCCCGCTCGGCGCGAACGCCGAGTCCGGGAGCAGCGTGTAGCCGTTGGGGCACGTCGACTGCGGCGCGGCCGCGGCGATGCGGGTCGCCTGCGCGACGATGTACTGCACGTCGGCTTGGAGCGTCGGCTGCTTGGGCGCGACCTCGAGTTGGCCCGCGAAGTACAGGTCCAGCGTGCGCCCGACGAGCCGGCCGGCCGTCGCGCACGCCTGGGCGCCTCCGCTGAACGACAGCGTGTCGACACGCAGCACGGCCTGGGTCGAGTCGGCGCCGAGCCGCGCGTAGCGCCGGGCGACGATGTCGCGAAGGCCGGTGGCCGGCGACGCAGCGGTCGCGCTGGAAACCGTCGACGACGGCAGGCTGCGCGGGCTGATACCGGGGTCCGCACACGAGGCGCCGACGAGGAGCGCGAGCGGGACGACGGAAACGCGAGGAACTCGCATGGTGAGCCGACGGGGTTGAGAGAGCGAAGGGAGGGAATCAGGTGCCCTGGAGCACGCGCCACTCCGGGTCGTCGCGCACGTCGCGCCACCACCACATGTCGAAGCTGAGCGCCTGCTGGCGCGACAGCGGGCGTCCCGCGTCGGTGGCGCCCTTGAGGAGGGTGAACGCGCCGGCACGATCGCCGCTCAGCAGTCGCACCCACGCGCCGGCCGGCGCGAGGTCGTCGCGGAGTGCACCGTTCGGCATCTCGAGGGCCGCGTCGACGACGCGGCGCGCGCTGTCGCGGAGCCCCGCGCGTGCGAGCGCCGCTGCGACGTAGAGCCGCGCGCGACGCCCGAACGCGTCGCGGTTCCCGGCCGGCGACGCGCGCTCCACCTCCGACGCCAGGGCCCACGCGCGCGCCGGCGCAGGCGCGGGCGCGTCCGGAACGCTCATCAGCTCCAGCTCGCACTGCGGGCGCGAGGGAACCGTCGGGAACCGCCGCGCCATTTCGGCGCAGTAGCGGCGGGCATCCGCGAACTGCGCCAGGTCGTACGAGATCGAGAACAGTCGAAAGAGCAGCCGGTCCGCGCCGGCGAGGTACGGGTCCGCCTCGTACGCCCGCGTCGCCGCGAGCTTCACGTCGAGCAGCGTCTTGGTGCGCACGTAGAGCACGCTCAGCGCCGCCCACGCGTCCGCGTTGGTCGGGTCCATGCGCGTGGCCGTCTCGAGGTCGCGTTGCGCGGCGCGCTCCTGCGCCTCGCGCGCGCCCGGGTCGGTGGCGAGGAGGTTGGCCACGACCTGCGCCATGCGCACGGTGCCCCGCATGCCGACCGACTGCGACGTGGAGTCCCGGGCGACCGCGGTGTCCGCGAAGGCGAGCGCGCGCGCGACGAGCGGCCCCATGTACGCAACGTCCCCGCGCCGGCGCAGCGCCTGCGCGTAGGCGAGG
>DASWUT010000742.1:0-4820 GCA_036401455.1 Gemmatirosa sp.
TGCGCGTCCTCAACCGGCCCGGGGACCGCTGGGAGCTGGTCACGGTCGCGACCGGAACCGGCGTCGCCGACCGCGGGACCGCACGACGTGTGGGCGACGAGATGCACGTCGAGCAGGTCTTCAACGTCGCCGCGGGCACGCCCGAACGGTGGCGCATTCGATACTTCCGCATTCGCCCGGACGGCTTCTCGTGGACCGGCGACCGCTCGACCGACGGCGGGCGCACGTGGGATGCCGGGTACCTGCGCCTTGCGGCCAAGCGGGTCGGCCCGCCGCGCGACCTCCCCGCCCTCGCGCAGGGGCCGACGCAGGCGTCCCCGCCGTGACCGGCCGCGGGACGACACGCGCCGGTTCGCCGCGCGCGGCGCGCGTGGTGCTCGACGCCGTACACCCGGTGTTGATGGCACGCGACGTCGCCGCGTCGGTCGCGTTCTACGCGCGGCTCGGCTTCCGCGCGATGTTCGTCGACGCCCCCGCCGCGCCGCGGTACGCCGGGGTACGGCGCGACGCCGTCGAGCTGCACCTGCAGTGGGCCGACCCCGGCCAGTGGGCGCACGCGGGCGACCGCCCCGCGTACCGCTTCGTCACCTCCGACGTGGACGCCCTCCATGCAGAGTTCCTCGCGGCAGATGGCCTTGCCGAACACGCGCACGGTCCGGCGTCGGGCGGCCCGTATCGGGCACCGGCGGACACGCCGTGGGGCACGCGCGAGTTCCACGTCCGCGACCCCGGCGGAAACGTGCTGCAGTTCTATCGTCCGCTCGACCGACCCCTCGCGCGGCTTCCCGGGACGCCGTGACCGTTGAGGCGCACCACCTCCTCGGTTGATCGTCCTACGGGTCCTTCCTCCACACCTCGCCGCGCCTCACCGTGCCCCTCGCGCTCCGCCCCGTCTGCCCGTACTTCGAGGTGTTCGACATGCCGGCCTCGCTCGCGTTCTACCGCGACGCCCTCGGCTTCGAGGTTGTCTCGGCGTCACCGCTCGCCGCCTCGGGCGCTCCCGACACGCACGGTTGGGCCTGGCTCCGGCAAGGTGGAGCGGAGCTCATGCTCAACACGGCGTCCGACCCGGATGCGGAGCGCCCGGCCGCGCCCGATCCGACCCGTGCGGTCGGGCACGCGGACGTTCACCTCTACATCGGCTGCGCGGACGTGGACGCCATGTACGCGCACCTGCGCGGCCGCGGGCTTGATGCCGGGCCGCCGCACGTCACGTCGTACGGCATGCGCGAGGTCTCGGTCTGCGATCCCGACGGCTTCACGCTCAATTTCCTGTCGCGGACGGACGTGGCCGTCGCCGCCGAGAGCGACGCCGACGACGCCGTGGCCTCACGTTCGCCGGTCACGTCTCGCGGGGGATCCCCGGCGACTTCCGAGATCCCCGGCGCCGTGCCCGAGATCCCGGTACAGGACGTTGCCGCGGCGACGGCATACTACGAGCAGCGTCTGGGCTTCACGCTGGATTGGGGCGGCGAGGCGCTCGGCTTGGCCGGCGTGTCGCGGGGCCGCTGCCGGCTGTTCTTGGCGGATCCGCGGTACCGAGAGGCGTACGGCAACGTCGGCCCGACGCTGACCTGGCTGAACCTGACGAGCAAGGACGACGTGGACGCGCTGTACCATGCGTGGAACGCCAGCGGAGCCCGGGTGATGGCCGCGCCGGAGTCGAAGCCGTGGGGCCTGCACGAGTTCACGGCGGCAGACTTGGACGGCAACCTCCTTCGCGTCTTCTACGACGTCGTCACGGCCGGACGGGATCTGCGCTCCGACCGCGCCGGGGCTCGCCTGACATCCTTCGCGCCCCAGTTCCTGGTCGACGATCTCGCCCGCTCGGTCGCCTACTACCGACGGTTAGGCTTCGACTTCGGCGAGCCGTGGGGCGGGTACTACGCGATCGGCGTGCGGGACGGGCTCGAGCTACACCTGAAGGCGGCGCCGAAACACGAGATGGCACAACAGGCGGTCTACGACGCGGAGCGCCAGCGCCGGCGCGCGCACGAGCACCTGGACGCGGCGGCGGGCGTGGACGGCATCGAGGCGTTCTACGCGCGGTGCGTCGCGAACGGGGCGACGGTCCTCCGGCCGCTGGGCGACACGGCGTGGGGGACGAAGGACTTCTATCTCGAGGATCCGGATGGGTACGTCCTCGCGTTCGGCGGCCGTCCTGTCGCGCGCTGACGCGGCCGCGCCGCGTGCTGGATGCGCTGCTCGTGGCGGGTGAGCCTAACGACGGAGGCGCTGTGTGCTCGTGGGGTATGCCCGGGTTTCGCCGGAACCGGCTCGGACGCACCCTCCGGCATCTGATCGCGGAGGTGAACGCCTCGGGCGCGCAGAGCGTCGGCTTCCGCTCGCTGACCGAGGCGATCGACAAGGCGACAAGCGCCGGGAAGCTCGTCTTCCACATCTTCGGCGCGCTCGCGGAATTTGAGCGCGACCGGATCCGCGAGCGCACAAAGGCTGGTCACGCAGCTGCCCGCGCGCGCGCATGGGCGGGCGCCCGCGCGCCCTGAGCGACACGCCGCTGGAGATGGCGCGCGTGCTGCTCGCGGACCCGCGCCAGCCGATCGATGAGGTTTGCGGGGCGCTACACGTGTCGCGGGCGACGCTTTTCCGTCACGTGCCCGCGCACGCCCGGCCCGCCCGCGCTGCACTGCCCGAGCACGCCGCGCACCTTCGGTCTGAGCGGCCGCGTTCGGATCGGCCGTCTCGATTGCCCGCGTTCTGACACGCGGTGTAGTCGATCGCCGCCCGTCGCAACACCTGATAGTGCGCCGTTCGGGCCACCCTTCTGCGACGTGCCGACCTCGCGCGCAGAACCGACCCCGGTGTATCCCGCACTGCGCTTTCGCGGGTGACGTGTGTCCCACTCGGCCGCCTCGCGTCGCGCCGCCGTCGTCACCGTGCGAAGTTGCCGGAACCGCGCGTGCGCGGTGACGCGCCTCGTTCCCCCGGTCCCGAAACGAGCCTCCGGCATGTTCGCCGTCGACGCCGAGTACTTCCGCCAGTTCGCCGCCGTCGCCTCGCTGCTTGGCGGCTTCAGCGTCGCCTTCTTCGGCACCCTCCTGGCCGTGCCGCACGCCCACCGCGTCATCGGCCCCGCGGCGGCCCTGGCCCTGGCGGCGGCCGCGTGCTTCCTGGTCGTCACCGTCGGGAACACGTTCGCGGCCGCGGCGGCCGCCAACCCCGGCGTCCTCGCGACCCACGCGGAGATGCGACCCGCAATCCTGGCGCACGTGGGCCCGATCTCGGCGCTGTTCCTCCTCGGCGTCGCGCTCCTGCTGGGGAGCCTTGGTGCGGCTGGCTGGGCGCGGTCGCGGACGCTGGGGCTGGCCACGACGCTTACAGCGGCCCTGGGCGCCGCGGGCGTGCTCTGGGCGCTCCGTCCGTTCCTGCTTCGCAGGTAGGCGTCCCGTCGCCACCGCGCGTCACGCTGGCCAGCCGAACATGCGACGCCGCTGGACGCGGCTGGACGTCTCCGTGGCGATCCGCGCCCGCCGAGGGCGGCCGTCGCGTTGGCGCGGCTGTCGGGCGCCGTTCTCGCCCGGTGCCGATGCGACGGGCCAGCTGGGTCCCCTGGCGCACGCACGCGACCGCGTGCAGACTCGCGTGCACACTCGCGCGCGGCCGACGCGCCGCCGACAAGCCGCAGACGAGACTGCTCCGCGGCCTGGGGCCGCCGCGGGCGCGGCCCCACATCGCCAACGCCAGCGGCGCGCCCACACCGCGGGCGCGCCCGCGCCTGATCTCCCCGGTCGTGAGGTGTCCCGTGCTGGACGTCCGGAAGCTCGCCGCGATCGACATCGCCCTGCTCGGGCCGCGCCTCATCCTCGCGGAGTTCGGAACGGGCGTCGTCGGCGCGCTCGCGCTCGGGAGCTTCGCCGCGGTGCGCAGCCAAAGCACGCCCGGCCGGCTGCTGGCCGCTTACCTGGTCACGCTCGGGGTCAACTACGTCCCGCTGCTCGTGTACGCCCTCGCCCTACGCGCGCCCGGACGCGCGCACGCGGTGATCGGTGCGGAACTGGCCGCCGACCGCCGGGGGGCGATGCGGCGGTACCGGCGCGGGTCGCTGCTGCTGCTGATGCCTCTGGTCGTGCCGCTACTCGCGGTCGTACAGGACCGTCGCCGCCGTACGCGGCCGGCGCGTGCGGCCGGTGCCGCAGGGGACGAGCGCCCCTGATGGTGCCGAGGGACGGCCGATGCCCACGTCGCGGCCGTTCACGAGAGCAGCGACCGGCCACGCCTCACGGTTTCGAGACGTCCCGGCCCTCGTCGAAAAACGACCGACCAGTCCGTACTCGGCGCCTCGATCACCCGGCTCGAGCTGTTCGAGCCGCGCGAGCGCGCCGCTCGGGCGGGGCGAGGTCGCCGGGTGGCCGCTCTGGGTGCACCTCGCCGCGGACGTGCTCGACCACCGCATCATGTCCGCCGTCGACTCGCGGGACAGCCCCGACCTCGACCCCGACGCGCTGGCGCACGTGTTGGGCGGGCTGCTAGGGTTCGTGCGACAGGGGTGGCAGGAGGAGCCGCAAGTGCTTGCGGATCATGCCGAGCGTGAGGACGCCGAGGTAGGGCGTGGCGAGTTTCTCGTCGCGCGTCGCGACGCGGCGCGCCTCGGTGAGCCACCCGACGCAGCACTCGATCACGCGGCGCCGGCGGTACGCCGCGCGGTCGAACGCCGGCGTGCGCCCGCGCCGGTGCGCGCCGGTGCGCGCCGGTGCGCGCCGGTGCGCGCCGGTGCGCGCGTTGGGCGACCTGGTCGCGGCGCTCGGGGATGACGGCGCCCACGCGGTGCCGGCGCAGCCAGGCCCGGATGTGCGGGTAGC